>JBBQXR010000202.1:0-6570 GCA_038209455.1 Acidimicrobiia bacterium | reverse complement strand
GGCAGGGCTCACGCGCGCGCAACATCAAGCGATGCGACGCGCCCCCGCCCGGCGTGCATCGGGAGGAAGCGCGCCCGTCGAAGTCCTGCCGGAACGAGACGAGTCGATTCCAGCCCAGCCGACTCGCGCCTCACGGGCGTCGCAGGCCCAACGTCCACGCCAGCGCCAGCGCCGGCGCATCATCGGTGACATCGTGGTCCTGCTCGTCGTGGCCACGCTCCTGTGGTTCACGTGGCCGGTGCGATTCGGTGGTCATGCCAACTTCGTCGTGGTGCACGGACACTCGATGGATCCGACGTTCAGGAGTGGCGACCTCGTCCTCACCCGCAAGCAGGGCAGTTACCGCGTCGGTGAAATCGCTGCGTATCGCGTCCCGAAGGGCCAGTACGGCGCCGGTCACGGCGTGATCCACCGCATCGTCGCAACCGAAGGCGATGCCTATGTCTTCAAGGGCGACAACCGGGCGACCCAAGACCCGTGGCGGCCCAAGGCATCGGACATCGTCGGCCGACTCGTGCTCCGCATCCCGCTCCCCGGCGAAACCTTCTGGGCGCTGCTCCCGTGGGCCTGGTGCCTCGCCTTCGGCGTCGCCGTCACGTGGATGTTCTGGCCGACACGCGCCACGCGCCGAGGGCGCGAGCACGCGATCTAGTATCGGGCACGGCCTCGCTTTCCCACTCCGACGGAGGACCCATGGCCGTACCCGATACCGACAAGTCCCGCACCGTGGCCGACATCATGAGTCGACCGGTGGTGGTCGTCGCCCCGACCGACAAGATGGCCGAGGCCGCGAGCACGATGCGCGAGCGTCGGGTGGGTTCGGTGGTTGCGGTGGACGGCACCCGACCCGTCGGCATCCTCACCGAGCGCGATCTCGTCCGCTTCACTGCGGCCGGCGCCGATGCCGCCGGAGCTGTGGTGTCCGAATGGATGACGGCTGCCCCCGATTCGGTAGGCCCCGACGTCGACGTCATCGCCGCCTTTGCGAGCCTCTCGGAACACGGGTACCGGCACATCCCGGTCGTGGAGGACGACGTACTCGTCGGCATCGTCTCGATGCGCGACCTCATGCGGATCGCGCAGATCCAACCGGCCGAGAATCTGGCCCACGAGATTCCACGCGGCCTCGAAGGCGTGGTGGTCGCCGAGACCGACATCGGCGACGTCCGCGGGCTCGAGGGCTTCTACCACTACCGCCAGTACAACGCCGTCGAACTCGCCGACCAGCGCACCATCGAAGACGTCTGGCACCTGATGCTCGAAGGGGCACTCCCGAACGCAGACCGACGGGCCGCATTCATGGCCGAGGTCGCCCCCCTCCGGGAGATCCCCGCACCGGTGAAGGACGCGCTGCCGGCGATTGCCGGAGTCGGTCGTCAAGCGCCACCGCTCGACATGCTGCGGACCACGCTGTCGCTTCTCGGTGCACACCTCGGCTTCCAACCCTCGCTCGACATCGACGCGACCGAGCTCCACGCCCAGGCGATGCGCGTCTGCGCCGTCGTCCCCACGCTGCTCACGGCCATCCATCGCATCCAACACGGACTCGATCCGATCGATCCCGATCCGAATCTGGCCTATGCGGCCAACTACCTCTACATGTTGAATGGCGTCGTGCCGCCGCCCGAGCATGCGCGCGCCGTCGAGCAGTACCTCATCTCCACCATCGACCACGGCTTCAACGCGTCGACGTTCACCGCTCGCGTCATCACCTCCACCGGTGCCGACCTCGCGGCCGCAGTCGTCGGTGCGATCGGCGCGTTGTCGGGCCCGCTGCACGGTGGGGCACCGAGCCGCGCGCTCGACATGCTCGACGCGATCGGGACCTTCGAGAACGCCGAACCATGGCTCCGCGCCGCAGTGGAACGGGGTGACCGGCTCATGGGTTTCGGCCATCGCGTCTACAAGACCGACGACCCGCGTTCGGTCATGCTCCGCGGGGTCGCCCAGCGTCTCGGTGGTCCCAACGTGGAACTCGCCGAGCAGATCGAGGCGAAGGCGATCGAGGTCCTCGCCGAACTCAAGCCGGGCCGCAAGCTCTATACGAACGTGGAGTTCTACGCCGGGATCGTGATGGACACCTGCGGTCTCCCCCGGGAGATGTTCACCCCGACGTTCGCGTCGAGCCGGGTCATCGGTTGGTGCGCCCACATCCTCGAACAGGCTGCCGACAACCGCCTCATCCGCCCGAGCGCCCTCTACGTCGGTCCGCCACCCCCGCAACCGCTCCCGGCGCGGTGATCGATCGATTGCTCTGCGAGCAATCGATCAGGCAGTAGGAGTTTGGAGGACCCAGAGGGGCAGGGTCGAGCGGTGTTCGCCGGCCACGTAGCAGCGCACCTCGATCGCGCCGAAGCGCTCGACCGGCACGTTGCGCAGGTCGAAGGTGATCGGCAGGTTCAGGTTCTCGCCCATCATCAGCTGCGTCTCACCGAGTTGGATCTCGCCGGCGATCTCGGCGATCTCGCCGCCGTCTTCGTCGACCACGACGACCCGGACTTCGTGCGGACGCTCGGCCTCGAGCCGGTCGAGTTCCAACACGATGGCAAGGTGGACCCCGAGCGGCGCGGGGAGGTCCTCGCGGTAGCAGCGGGTGATCCCGCCCGACGCGACGAAGAGCAATCCTTCGCGCACCTGGGCAAAATCGGCGAGCATGGCAGTGGTGACGTCCATCAACGGGAAAGCGTAGGCGAGCCCTTTCGCAACCCGGCGGCATCTCGATGGCTCGTTCGGCCCAACTACTCGTACGATCGTACTAGCTTTCTTGGATGACCGACTCCGACGTCCTCCACATCGACACCGACGATCCGCGGGTCCACGTGTTGCATCTCGATCGACCGTCGGCGCGCAACGCGTTGTCGATCGAACTGCGCGACAGCATCGCCGACGCGATCGACGCGGCCGCGGCCACGCCCACCGTCGCGGCCGTGGTCATCACCGGACGCGGCACCACCTTCTCCGCAGGCTTCGATCTGACCGAGTTCACTGCGGCGGCGACCGACCCGGCGTTGACGACGCGTCTCTGGGCCTCCAGTGACCGCTTCCATCACACCGTGCTGCGGTCGCCGGTCCCGGTGATCGCCGCGGTCAACGGTCCTGCGATCGCCGGTGGGTTCGACCTCGCGACGATGTGCGATCTCCGGATCGCGCAGCCCGGCGCGTGGTTCCGTCGACCCGAGGTCGCGTTCGCGGTTCCGCTGTTCGGACCACTCCGAGAGCTCGTGGGAGGCAGCGTCGCCCGCGAACTGTGCCTCACGGAGCGCCGCGTCGAACTCGACGAAGCCCGTGCGATCGGTCTGGTCAACGAGGTCACCCCTCCCGACGGCGCCCTCGACCGCGCGTTGGAGATCGCACGGCAGCTCGCCTCCCGCCCGGCTGCGTTGGTGCGCGAGACCAAAGCCAAGATCGTCCGCGCGTCCGGACTCGCGGCCGCTTCGACCCTCGCGCTGTGACCACCGACCAGCGCCGCACCGGCACGCGTGCATCACTGGTGCGATCCGCGACCGGACTTTTTCGCCGGCACGGGCTCGGCGCCAGCGTGGCCGACGTGTGTCACCGCAGCGGCGTGACCAAGGGCGTGTTCTCCCACCACTTCCCTGGTGGTCGGACCGAACTCGCGCAAACGGTGATTCGGGAGAACGGCGCCGACGTCGCCGCGCGGCTACGCGCGTTCGCCGAGATCCACCCCGAACCCGCCGCGCTCATCCGCGCGATCTTCGACGGCTACGCCGACCTCATGACCGCCAAGGGACCCGACTTCGGCTGCCCCGTCGCCGCGTGCACCATCGAGGGGGATACGGCGCTCGTCCGCGAGATCCGGAACGCGTTCCGCAGTTGGCACGACGAACTCGCCGCCGTCCTGCACGATGACGATCTCGCGGCCTTGGTCGTGGCCGGACTCGAGGGTGCGATGCTGCTCGCTCGCGCGCAGCGCGATCCCGAGGTGGTGCGCAGGGTCGGAGACGCGCTCGCCCGGTTGGTCCGACCCGCCGGCGGCCCGAAACCTCGCCGAACTCGGAAATCGACGCGCCCGGTGATCTGATCCCCCGAAATCCGGGATGGGGCCCATGATTTTCGCAGCTTTGCCGGTTTTTATGGCACCATTCCTGGCGTATGACGAAGTATCGACCCGGGCAGGCTGCCGACATCCTCGGCGTGAGTGTCGACACCGTGCGGCGATGGGCTGACGAAGGCCGCCTCAAGACCACTCGCACGGCCGGGGGTCACCGCCACGTCGACGGCAAGGACTTGGCGCGCCTCCTCAAGGAACAAGCGCCGGTGGCCGACGAGCGCGCCATGGCGCAGTCGGCGCGCAATCGGTTCACCGGGATCGTGATCGCCGTCCGGCGCGACAAGTTGACCGCGATCGTGGAGATCCAGGCCGGCCCCCATCGCGTCGTGTCGCTCATGACCCGTGAAGGTGCCGACGAACTCGGCCTTGCGGTCGGCGATCTCGCGGTGGCGGCGGTCAAGGCCACCAATGTGGTGATCGAAGTCCCCCCGTCCGAATGATGGGCCCACCCGGAATGGTGACCTCGTCCCCGCGCCCACCGGGATCGCGCGCTTCGCGCGCGCGACGCGCGCGACGGGTGCCATGGCCGTGGTTCGCCGTCGCCGCGATCACGTTCGCGTTCCTCGTCCTGCCGCTCGTCGGCCTCCTGGGCCAGGTGCCGTGGTCGACCCTCGGCTCGGACCTCGGGACACCCGAGGCAACGAGCGCCCTCCGGCTATCGCTCGTGTGCTCGGTGTGGGCCGCCGCGCTCTCCGTCTGCTTCGGCGTGCCCCTCGCGTGGGTGCTCGCCCGGGTCGAGTTCCCCGGCCGGTCCCTCGTCCGCGCGCTGGTCCTGCTCCCGATGGTCCTGCCGCCGGTCGTCGGCGGCGTCGGCCTGTTCTACGCGCTCGGCCGTGACGGTCTGGTCGGCCGGTACCTCTTCGACTGGTTCGACATCCAGCTCACGTTCTCCACCGCCGGCGCCGTCATCGCCGAGACGTTCGTCGCCCTTCCCTTCCTCGTGATCACCGTGGAGGCGGCGCTGCGATCGATGGATCGACGCTACGAAGACGCGGCTGCCACCCTCGGTGCGTCGCCCTGGACCGTCACCCGACGGGTGACCCTCCCGATGATCATGCCGGGGCTCGTCGCGGGCACCGCGCTGGCATGGGCCCGGGCCCTCGGCGAGTTCGGCGCGACGATCACCTTCGCCGGCAACGTGTCGGGCCGCACCCAGACCACCCCCCTCGCTGTCTACCTGCTGCTCGAGTCACGCCCGAACGTGGCCATCGGCCTGAGCGTCGTCCTCCTCGCCCTCTGCGTCGGCGTCCTCGCTTTGCTGCGCGACCGATGGTTCGGCGTCGGATGAGCCTTGACGCGCGGCTCGGGCTGCGGATGGGCACGCTCGACCTCGACGTCGAGATCCACGCCGAAACCGGCGAGACCATCGCCGTGCTCGGCCCTAACGGTGCGGGCAAGACCACGGCGCTGCGCGCCCTCGCCGGCCTGGCGCCCATCGACACCGGATACATCCGTCTCAATGGCGAGATGCTCGACGACGGTGCTGCGGTCAACGTGGCTCCCGAACGTCGGTCGGTGGGCGTCGTCTTCCAGGACTCTCTCCTGTTCCCACACCTCAGTGCACTCGAGAACGTCGCGTTCGGCCTCCGCAGTCGCGGCCGCACCCGATCCGACGCGCGTCGGGCCGCGCGGGTCGCGCTCGATCGCGTCGACCTGGGCGCGGTGGCGGACGCAAAGCCGCGCACCCTTTCCGGAGGCCAGACCCAACGAGTCGCGCTCGCCCGGGCCCTGGCGACCGAGCCGGCCCTCCTCCTGCTCGACGAGCCACTCGCCGCCCTCGATCAGAGCGCCCGCAGCACCGTTCGTCGCGAGCTGCGCCAACAATTGAGCACGGTCGAAGGGGTGCGGATCCTGGTCACGCACGATCCCTTCGACGCCGCGGCGCTCGCCGATCGGCTCGTGATCGTCGAGGGTGGTCGCGTGGTGCAGACCGGATCCTTCGCCGAGATCTCGGCCCAACCGCGATCGGCGTACGTCGCCGAGTTGGTGGGCGTCAACCTCCTGCGCGGCAACTCCGACGGCGGCCGGGTCGTGCTCGATTCCGGCGCCGCGCTGGTCGTCGCGACGGCCGTCGTCGGCGCGGTCTCGACCGTGTTCCATCCGCGCGCGGTATCGCTCCACTCGCTCGAGCCGACGGGGAGCCCGCGCAACGTGATGGCCGGGCGAGTCTCGGGCATCGAGCGCCTCGGAGACCGCGTGCGCGTCCAGGTAGCCGGGCCGATTCCGCTCGTCGCCGAGATCACTCCGGCCGCGCTGACGGACCTCGCGCTCGGCGAGGGCAGCCCGGTCTGGGCGGCACTCAAAGCGACCGACATCGCCGTCTTCCCGTCCTGACCGCCGGCGCGTGGCCGACCCGCGAGACTCGGGAGGTGAAGTCCGTGACCGTCGTGTTCCTCCACGCCCTGCCGCTCGACGGACGGATGTGGGACGACGTCCGCGCCCGGATCCACTGGCCGTCGTCGGCACCGACGCTCTACCCCTTCGGCGAGTCGACCGGA
>JBBQXR010000201.1:0-6574 GCA_038209455.1 Acidimicrobiia bacterium | reverse complement strand
AGGCGTTCAGCATCCAGACTGTCCTCCCCGACGACGAAGGTATCGCTGTGAACGATTCCACCGAACCCACCCCTCTTTCCGAAGCGTTGGCCCCGCCCTCGGCCATCGATTCGACTCCGCCCGCTTCGTCCTCTGGGCCTGGCGCGCCGAGCTCCGGCAACGAGGCGCAGGCGACCATCAGCGACGCGGTCGACGACACGCCGACTGTGCCCATGTCGCCGTGGCTGTCGACGAACGACCCGACGCCACCGCCTCCCGCGAACCTGCCCCCGACGCCCGGCGCGGTACCCCCTTCCGGCAATCGGGGACAGGGCCTCGGATGGCGACAGTTCGTGGTCGGCGCCGTCGTCGGTGCGCTCGTCGGTGGCGGCACCGCAGCTGGCGTGGCGGTCGCGACCCGGAACGACAACTCGGGCGGGAATCGCACGGTGGTCGTACGGAGCGCCGCGCAACCGGTCCGGGAATCCTCCACGATCGGGAGCACCAAGAACATCCAGACCGTGCTGAGCAAGCTCGACGGCGCGGTCGTCGCGGTACAGACCGGCGACGCGGTCGACTCCGGTCTCTTCTCCAGCGGCGGCGGGAGCGGCTCGGGCGGTGCCGGGACCGGATTCGTCATCGACTCCAGCGGCATCATCGTCACGAACAACCACGTCGTCGACGGCGCGGGTGGACGCATCGAGGTCGTGTTCGGCGACGGCACGCGACTGAAGGCCGAGCTGCTCGGCAAGTCGGCGCAGTACGACCTCGCGGTGCTCAAGGTCGACGCGCACAACCTGCCGACGCTCAAACTCGGGAGTTCCGACGCGCTCCAGGTCGGTGACGAGGTCGTCGCGGTCGGCAACGCGCTCGCGCTCGACGGCAGCAACCTCAGCGTGACCAAGGGCATCATCTCCGGCAAGGGCCGCGTCGTGCCCGAGGACCAGACCGGCAACACGCTCTACGACATGCTCCAGACCGATGCAGCGATCAACCCGGGGAACTCCGGCGGTCCCCTCGTCGACGCCGAGGGTCGGGTGATCGGTATCAACACCGCACTCGCCGGTGGAAGCCAGAACATCGGCTTCGCGATCAGCATCGACTCGGTGAAGGCGGTCATCCAGGACCTGCGCGACGGCAAGAACGTCAAGGTGCCGTTCCTGGGCGTGGAGTCGGGCGACGTCACCCCTGCGGTGGTCCGCTCGCTGAACCTCACGACCAAGAACGGTGCGGTCGTGCGCCGGGTCACCAAGGACACCGGTGCCGAGAAGGCCGGCCTCAAGCCGAACGACGTGATCGTCGCGATCGACGCCCGGGCGATCAGCGGTCCCCAGGACGTGGGCGCCGAGATCCGTCGGTTCTCACCCGGCGACACGATCACGGTCACGATCGAGCGCAACGGTGCACAGCAGGACCTGAAGGTCACGCTCGGAACCCGGCCGGACTCGCTCGGCTAGCCTCCAACGGCGTTGAACCGGGCCGGTTTCGGCCCGGTTCCACCCAGAAAACCGGAGGAAGCGATGGCCCAGGCACCCGAAGCGCTCGAAGAAGTCCCACCCCAGGGACACGTGCGCGTCATCTACCTCGGCCCGGTTTCGCCGCACTGGGAGGTCCATGGGGTCTTCGGCGACCGGGTGGTGGTGGACGAGTTCCGCCAGCGTGCGATGGCACGGCTCCAGCTTCTCCCGCCTCACGATCCGCAGTTCCGGCGCAACCGGGAGCGCGTCACGCGCGATGCGGAGCGGGAGCACCTCCTGCTCGACTGGGACCTCGGCTACGAAGAGACCGAGTAGCCCCAGCCTCTACTGCTGATCGTGGTCGTGGCCGCCGTGGGTACCGGTGACCATGAACCGGACCCGCTCCGCGATCGTCACGGCATGGTCGGCGATCCGCTCGTAGTGCCGGGCGAGGAGCGCCACCTGCATCGCCTTCACGATGGTTCCCTCGTCGGCATTCGTGCCGAGGGTGAGTGAGTGGCGGAACAGACTCTTGCTGAGTTCGTCCATCGCGTCGTCCATGTCGGCGAGCGTGGAGGCCCAACTGGGGTCGCGATCGGCAAAGGCATCGATGGCGAGGCGGGTCTGGTTGGCCGCCTGCACGCCCATGCGGTCGACGATGCCACGGGTCTTCGGATCGAGTTCGTGGGGATAGATCCGTCGGGTCGTCTTGGCCACGTTCACCATGAGGTCGGCGTCGCGCTCGAGTTCGTGGTTGATCCGCAAGATGGTGATCACGGCGCGCAGGTCGGCCGCTACAGGTGATTGCGTGGCGAGGATCAGGATGATGTGGTCCTCGATCGAGTGGTACAGATCGTCGATCACGTCGTCGGATGCGATCACGCGCTCGGCCATCACGAGGTCACCGTCGAGGAAGGCCTGGGTGCCGGCGGTAATGGCCTCGGTCGTCAATGCGCCGAGGCGGATCAGGTCGGCCCGAACTTCGTCGAGCTCGTCCTGCAACGTCCTGCGGGCTTCTTCACCGGTGTCCGGCATCGTGTCTCCGTTCATGGTCGCCATCATGTCGGTGCGACTCGTGGAGGGAAGGTACCCGCCGCAGCGTTCGACGTCAGTTTGCCGGGTGTTCACCGCGATGTCGCCGGAGCGTTCCCGAACCGGAGTCGGGCTCGTGCGTCCAGGGGATCGCCACCCGCTGTTCACCTCGATGTCATCTGAGCGCCAGTGGCCCGCCACGCGCCTTCCGTACCGTGAGCGGCGATGCAGACAAGGACTGACAGACAGGAGCACTCAATGCAAGGTTCACGCGCGCGGATGCTGGTCCCGCTCGTGCTCACGCTCGGCCTCGCGGCCACTGCGTGCGGCTCAAGTTCAGGCTCGACGAGTAAGGGTGGTGACAGTGGAAAGACGTCCTCGACGACGGCGGCTCCGGCGAAACTCGCAGCTGCGACGCTCAACGGGTCCGGCGCCACGTTCCCCCAGGCGTACTACGAGTCGGTGATCCAGGAGTTCCAGACTGCCCAGCCGGCGGTGACCCTCACCTACGGCGGTGGCGGATCGGGCAAGGGTCAGACCGACCTCCAGGGCGGTCTCGTCCAGTGGGCCGGTTCCGACAGCACGGTCAAGCCCGAGGACGTGGCCAAGTTCAAAGGCACGTTCCTCTACTTCCCGACCGTCGCGGCACCGATCACGGTTTCGTACAACCTCTCGGGCGTGAAGCTCAAGCTCTCGGCCGACACGCTGGCCAAGATCTTCGAGGGCCAGATCACCAAGTGGGATGACGCTGCGATCAAGGCCGACAACGCAGGGGCCAACCTGCCGTCGACCGCGATCACCGTGGCTCACCGTTCCGACGGTTCCGGCACGACCGCCAACTTCACCAAGTACCTCGTGGCCGCGGCTCCGACGGCGTGGACCCTCGGGACCGACAAGGTCGTGGCGTGGCCGGCAGGCCAGCAGGCCGGTGAAGGCAACGCCGGTGTCGCGCAGATCGTGAAGAGCACCCAGGGCTCGATCGGCTACGTCGACTACTCGGACGCCAAGGCCGCTGGTCTGGTGTTCGCGGCACTGAAGAACGCGACGGGATCGTTCGTCGCCCCGTCGCTCGACTCGGCCACGGCTGCACTCGACGGCGCCACCCTGGCGGCGGACCTCACCTACAACCCCCTCAACGCACCGGGGGCCAAGGCGTACCCGATCACCGCTCCGACGTACCTCCTGGTGTACGCGGCGCAGACCGATCCGGCAGTGAAGGCGGGCCTCAAGGGACTGCTCACCTACATCTACGGAGCCGGCCAGCAACTCGCAACGACAGTGGACTTCGCGCCCCTCCCCGACGCGATTCTCACTGCGGCGAAGGCTCAGATCGCCAAGATCGGAGCCTGATCAGGCACAGTGGTGCGGGCAGGAACCTCTGACCGCACCACGACTGATCTCCACAGGACTCGGTGACCGCCATCACGACGACCGCTCATTCCGCTTCACTCGCCGGATCCCAACGTCCTCCCGGCCTCGTGACCGACCGCCTCGCACGCGGGGTCATCTGGTTCGCCGGCGCGTTGGTGTTGGTGATCCTCGCCCTCATCGCCTACACGATGGTGTCGGAGGCGATGCCGGCGTTCCGTTCGGTGGGACTGTCGTACTTCACGTCCGACGTCTGGGATCCGGCCCACAACAAGTTCGGCACGCTTGCGTTCACCTACGGGACCGTGCTGGCGTCGAGTATCGCCGTCGTGCTCGCGGTCCCCGTGAGCATCGGCATTGCACTCTTCACGACCGAGGTCGCCCCCAACTGGATGCGGCGCCCGGTCACCTATCTCGTCGACCTCCTGGCCGCGGTGCCTTCGGTCGTGTTCGGGCTCTGGGGACTCCTCGTCCTGGCGCCCGCGCTACCCGGCTTCTACCAGGGCTGGCACGATCTGTTCTCCGGCGTCCCGGTGCTCGGCAGTGTGTTCGACGGTGCGCCGATCTCCGGTCGGGCGTTCATGACCGCCGGCGTGATCCTCGCAGTGATGATCACGCCGATCATCACGTCGATCGCTCGCGAGACGTTCGCGACGGTTCCCCAATCGCTCAAGGACGCGTCGCACGCGCTCGGTTCCACGCGCTGGGAGATGATCCGGGCATCGGTCCTTCCGCACAGCCGGGGTGGCGTCACCGCCGGCGTGTTGATCGGGCTCGGCCGTGCGCTGGGTGAAACGATCGCCGTCGCGCTCGTCATCGGCTCGAGTCCGCAGATCAGCGCCAAGCTGTTCGGGTCCGGCGATGCCGCCGCGTCGGTCATCGCACTCCAATGGGGTGAGGCCACCGGCGGTACGTATCGGGCGGCGCTCATCGGGCTCGGTGTGGTGCTGTTCGCCGTCACGCTGGTGATCGGCGTCATCGCCCGGTCCGTTGTGGCGCGCGCCGATCGCCGGACGGGAGGTGCCGCATGACCGCGACGCTGACGAACCCGTCCATCACCCAGAGTTCGGCGTCGCGTTGGCGCCAGATGAAGAGCGCCGTGGCCACGGCCGGCATCACGTTGGCGCTCGTCGTCGCGCTGATCCCGCTCGTCCTGATCATCGTGTACGTGGTCAGCAAGGGGTGGGCGTCGGTGACCGCCGACGGCTGGTTCACCGGCGACATCCCCATCTTTTCGCGCGCGGTCGGACCCGGCATGGGTCCTGCGATCACCGGCACGCTCATGATCACCGGGGCCGCGACCGCGATGGCTGTCCCGCTCGGCGTGCTCGGTGGGGTGTACCTCAACGAGTACAGCGCCGGCAGTCGTTACGGGAAAGTGATCCGGTTCTTCGCCGAGGTCATGACCGGGGTCCCCTCCATCGTGATGGGACTCTTCGTCTACATCGTGTGGGTCCTGGAGTTCGGACTCTCGGCATTTGCCGGTGCGCTCGCGCTCGCGTGTCTGATGTTGCCGATCGTCATCCGCACCAGCGACGAGATGTTGAAGCTCGTACCCCGCGAGCTGCGGGAGTCGGCGTACGCATTGGGTGGCCGCAAGGCGGGGACGATCATCCGCGTCGTGCTGCCGGCCGCCGCGCCCGGGATCATCAGCGGCGCGCTGCTCGCGGTGGCCCGGGCCGCCGGTGAGACCGCACCGTTGCTGTTCACCATCGGATTCGTCAACCAGGCGAACAACGATCTCCTCAGTGGGCCGAACACCGCGCTGTCGACCCAGATCTTCAAGAACGCGATCTCGGTGTATCCCGGCCAGACCGACCGGGCATGGGGCGCGGCCCTGACCCTCATCGGCATCGTGTTCGTGTTCACGATCCTCGCCCGAATCGTCGCCACCGTGCTGGCGCGAAAGCAGCAGACATGACCAGCACCTCACTGAACGAGAGTCTGATGACGCCCACTAACGTTGCGGCGGTGACCGAACCGACCGACCTGGCCGTGGTTCCTGCCGAGCGCGTGTTTTCCATCCTGGATGCCGCGGTTGATTACGGGGCCCACCGGGCGGTCGACGGCGTCACCCTCGATATCGCCTCCCGGGAGATCACGGCCATCATCGGCCCGTCGGGGTGTGGCAAGAGCACCTTCCTGCGGTGCCTCAACCGGATGAACGACTTCATCCCCGGCGCGAAGGTCAGCGGGCGGATCGACTATCACGGCGAGGACGTCTACGGACCGAAAGTCGACGCGGCAGAAGTCCGGCGGCGCATCGGCATGGTGTTCCAGCGGCCGAACCCGTTCCCGAAGTCGATCTTCGACAACGTGGCGTACGGACCGCGGATCAACAAGTACCAGGGTGACATCTCCGATCTGGTGGAGCAGGCGTTGTCCCAGGCCGCGCTCTGGGACGAGGTGAAGGACAAGCTCAAGAAGAGTGCCGTCGCACTGTCCGGTGGTCAGCAGCAGCGGCTCTGCATCGCACGGGCTCTCGCGGTCTCGCCCGAGGTGATCCTCATGGACGAGCCGTGCTCGGCCCTCGACCCCATCGCCACGTCGCGCATCGAGGACCTCATGGTCGATCTCAAGCGTGAGTTCACGATCGTGATCGTCACGCACAACATGCAGCAGGCGGCGCGCGTGTCGGACCGCACGGCCTTCTTCACCACCGACGTGGACGACCAGGGCGTCCGCACGGGCCGGTTGGTCGAGTTCGACGCCACCCAGACGATCTTCACGTCCCCGTC
>JBBQXR010000200.1:0-6595 GCA_038209455.1 Acidimicrobiia bacterium | reverse complement strand
TGACGGGGCCAAGGTGATCCACATCGCCTGCCCGGCCCCGTTCGTGTTCATGAACGAAGCGCACAACAGTTGGTCACTCCAGGGCCTGCGCGCCGGGATCGATCCGTACGGGCAGGGCACGGCCGTCGAGCAGGAGTTCTGTGACCGGCTCCGGTGAACGGCGCCGCGCGGGACCGGTGGACCGCATTGCCTTCCCGGTGCCAGGGTGCGTCCGCGCAACCCACTGACGCGCGACGGGAGGTCGGGGTGACGGCGAAGTTCCACGGGTGGCCGACGGCGGCGTTCGACTTCTTCGCGCGCCTCGAGTTGGACAACACCAGGTCGTTCTGGCAGGCGAACCGCTCGATCTACGACGATGCGATACGCGCGCCGTTCGAATCGTTGTCCGATGTGATCGAAGCGGACTACGGCCGCCTGCGGGTCTTCCGCCCGTACCGGGACGTGCGGTTCGCCAAGGACAAGACGCCGTACAAGATTGCGGCCGGCGCAGTGACCGAGGGTGCCGACGGTTCGATCTCCTACCTCCAGGTCAGCGCGGAGGGCCTGTTCGTGGGCACCGGCTACTACCACATGGCATCGGACCAGTTGGAGCGCTGGCGCCAGGCTGTCGACGACGAGCGACGCGGCGCCACGGTGGCCAAGGTGGTGAGGGACCTGCGCGCCGCGCGGCTCGAGATCGGGTCGATGGACGCGCTCAAGACCGCCCCACGCGGGTATCCGCGAGACCACCCGCGTATCGAACTGCTCCGGATGAAGGGCCTGACCGCGGGCAGGTCGTTTCCGGTGGCGCGGTGGATGCACACCACGGGTGCTGCGGCCCGCATCGTCGGCGTGTGGGAGGAGTGCGCGCCGATGAACCGGTGGCTGGCGCGTCAGGTGGGGCCGAGCACGTTGCCGCCGCCCGAGCCCGACTGAGGAGACAGCGTTCGGGCGCGCGATGCGTACGTGTCCCGATCACGATCGGGACCGCCATCGCGGCCGACGGGTCGCGTCAGCCGCCGACGCGGGCGCTGATCAACCCGTCGGTGCACCGCTCCTCAGCGGTCAGGTCGATCATCGGTGCAATCCGCTCGGGCTCGTCCGCGTCACCGTTCGAGGAGAGCGGCGGGGTGGGGAAACGCGAGTCGTGGCCGAGGCCGTCGAGTAACTCGTTGATCGTGACGTGCGAGGACCGCAACGGAACCCAACCGAGCTCCGAGCGAGCACGCGTCGTGTCCATGAGCGGCGCCCGGGACCCGAGATCGACCCAACCCGGCTCGGCCGAGAAGACGCGGGAACGCCATGCTGCGGCGGCGACCCCGTGCGCGACCGATCCGAGCCAGTGCGGCGAACGGCGCGAGCCGAGGGGCGGGTCGGCAGCGATGTTGAATGCGCCGGTCGCGCGGGTGGCGGTCACCCGGGCGAACGCGTCGGCCGCGTCGCGGGAGTGGACCACCTGGAACCGCGCGGGCAGCAACTCGACGGCCCGCCGCGCCCACGGCCCGAGCATCCGGGTGGGCACGCCACCGAGGAACAGGCGACGGATCTCGTGGGCCACGTCGCGCCGGAGGATGAGCGCCGGGCGCAGCCGGGCGACGGGCATGTTCGTCTCGGCCTCGAACCGGTCGAGGAGGCGCTCCACGTAGGCCTTCTGCCAGGAGTAGCCGAGCTGCGGAATGCCGTGGGTGGGCCAGGACTCCGACACCATCGTCCCCGCCGGCGCCGGCGAGTACGCCCCCACCGACGAGGCGTGGACGAGCGACGTCACGCCCGCGCGCGCGGCTGCCTCGAACACGCGTTGCGATCCGAGGACGTTCGTCGTCCAGAGGCCCACCGGATCACGGGCCGGTTGGACTGCCCACGCCAGGTGGACGACCACGCCACTCCCGCGGAAGATCGGTACGAGGTCGTCGGTCGTGATGTCCGCGGCCCGCCACTCGACGCCGTCCGGCCGCCACTCGGGGACGCGGCGGGAGACGCCGACGATGGAGTCCACCTCGGGTCGTAGCTTGAGTGATTCCACGAGCGTGGAACCGAGGTTGCCGGAGGCACCGGTCACGAGCACGTTCACGCGCCATCCCCTCCAACGGTGTCGATCGCGCCGACGGTTGCAGGGCCGGACGGCGTGCACGCGAGGGGGTCCATGATGAGCCTCGGGGATCGGGGGGTGTGTCTTTCGGACTACCCCGCTGCGCCCGATCGAAACGTCAGGAGGCGATGTGCAGCACGTTTCCCAGATCGAGGATCTCGAACACCCGTCGGCAGGCGGGCGAAGGGGCGACGACAATCAGTTCCGCGTCGGCCTCCTCGGCTCGGAAATGGGCCGCGAGGAGTGCTGCGATGTTGCTCGAGTCCATGAACTCGATGCCGGAGAGGTCGACGAACACCGGTGAGCGAGCGTGGTCGACGAGCGTTTCGAGCTGCTCGCGGAACTCGTCCACCGTGGCGATGTCGAGTTCACCGGCGACAACGAGTCGCGTGCCCTGATCGTCGGGCACCTGATCGAATCTCGGATCGGTCGTCGTCACGTCGGCCTCCGTCGGCGTGTCAGTGGTCCTGCACGCTGCAGGCTCGAGCGGTATCGCCCGGTGTGGAGTGCCTGGGAAATTACCGGGTCCTCCGGGGCCGGATCAAGGCAGGTTGTTTCGCCCACTCGGAGGCCCCCAATGCGGCGTCCCCCGTCGCTGTTCACAGCAACGGGGGACGGCATGGCTTGGGGATGGAGATGATGTGCCCGCCGACGGCGACCCGGCGAGAGACCGTGGGTCAGTGGCTCAGTACCAGCGCCGACCCCAGTGTGCGCCGGAGCTCTCGGCGACCCAGAGCACCGCGCCGATGATGGCGAGCAGGATTCCCACCGTCCAGAGCACCGGTACTGCGAGTAGGAAACCGATGAGCATGAGTATGAGTCCGAGTACCAACATCGGGACCTCCTTCGGTCCGAGACTGCTCGAAGCCGGGTGGCTTCGCCGTCGTCTCGGTCATTCGTGCACTCCGTGTTCCCGGTGGTCCGGGACGGTCAAACCTCCTCCACCGCGGGTGCCGATTTTCCACCTCGGGGTGGGATCGAGGTTTCGGGCCGCCGAGAGCGGGTAGGTCGGATGGCATGGTGGGAGACACACACGAGGCGAGCCGGACCGGATTCCGCGTGCGGCTCCGTTCCCTCTGGATCCAATGGTGTGCAATGCAGGACGATCTGCCCGTGCTGACCGAGCCGCCGGTCGCACCCCAACCGCTCGCAGCCGCGTCAGCGGGCATCCCCGAACCGACGGTGGGCGATGGGGTCGCGAGCTGCGCGGACGGGCGGAGTGCGTTCGGGCTGTCGGCGCGGGCCGGACTGCACCGTGCTCGGATGGGTCACCGCATTCGGCCGGGCACCACGACGACCCGCCCGTGGTCGGATCATCGTCGGCACTGGTCGTGACGGTGACGCCCGGCGACTGAGCCCGCCGTGCGCAATCGGCAGGCGCCATGGCGCGCACTCGAATGTTCCGTGGGTGAACGGTGGTTGCTCGCTCCGTGACCACGGCGGTGCTCAACCTAGATACGACCCACCGTGACGAACGGCGACTCCACCGGCGGGCGTGTGTCTCGTGATCTCATGCTCGGCAACTACCCGTGCGTCAAGGACTGCAAACGCGGCCGCGTTGTGTCGCGGTCGTCACGGGTGTTGCGGCACGTCGCTGATCTGGTGGAGCCAGTCGGCCGGGGCCTTGCCCGAATCGATCACGTCGAAGGTCCAGTCCGGCTGTTTCGCGGTCTGGTCGAGGTCGAGCACGAAGTGGCCGGCGACCAGGTCCTCGATCGGAGCGACGACGACGGTCGAGCGGGGGGTGATCGTCCCGTTCGTGATGCCCGCGATCAGATCGGGGAACCGGGCGAGGATCGTGCCGACCACGGCTTGTTGTTGGGACGCGAGGTTGCAACGTGCGCTGTCGGCGACGGTGGTCAAGGCGTCGCGGACCGCATCGAGGTCGGGTCGGATCTCCGACGCGTCGGCGGTGGCCAGGGCGCCGAGCCCGATCGCAATGATCCGGCCGTCGGCCTTGCACGGGGTGCACTGGCCGCACGATTCGACCGCGAGGAAGGCCGCGGCGTCGCACGTCGCGGTGAGGAGGTCCTCCTCGTTGTCGATCACGATGAAGCCGGCAGTGCCGAGGTTCGTCCCCGCGACCTCGAAATCCTCGTAGGTGAGCGGCGTCTCGAGCAGCGCAGGATCGACGACCGGGCTCGACACGCCAGTGGCAACGGCGACGATGCCACCGTGGTTCTGGGCGAGGTCCATGCCACCCAGTGTCTCGAGCACCTCGCGCAACGGTGTGCCCATCGGGAACTCGCCCACCCCGTGGCGGGGAGCGGCACCCGACACGGTGCACACGACCGAACCGGGAGACGTGTCGGTGCCGATGGATCGGAACCAATCGGCGCCGCGGGTCACGATGCCCGGGATGTTCGCCATCGTCTCCACGTTGTCGACGAGCGTCGGGGTACCGCTCGTCTCCGATCGGGGACCGGCGAGCTCGACGTTGGCCGCGGACCGACTGGCATCGTGGTCGCCATCCGGCGCGGGGACGAGGTCGTCGTCGATGCCGCGACGGTACGGCGGTGCGATGCGTGGGAACGGTGGGCGGCCGTCGATCGCTTCGAGCAACGCGGTTTCCTCGCCGAGGAGGTAGGCCGATGGTCCGGCGAAGATTTCGAGTTCGATCCCGTCGAGCCACCCCGCCGCGTCGATCTCGGATCGCGCCCGTTCGAGGATGCTGCGTTCGGTCGCGAAACTCGCTTTCACCGCGATGACCACCCTCGCGGCGCCCACGGCGCACGCAGCGACCAGCGCCCCCTCGAGTACTGCAAAGGGGTTCGCGCGCAGGATCGCCCGGTCCTTGAAGGAGCCGGGTTCGCCCTCGGCACCGTTCACCACGACGGTCGCGGCTCCGGCGGCTCCGGCGGAGTTGGCGCGGACCGTCTGCCATTTCCGGCCGGTCGGGAATCCGGCGCCGCCCCGACCGCGGAGCCCCGCGCGGGTGACCTCGGCGATGAGGTCGTCGGGCGACTGCTCGCGCGCGATCCCGATGGCTTCGCCGCCCCCGGCGTCGAGATAGCGGTCGAGAGTGTCGAGCGCGGATGCGGGCAGGGTGCGGTGGATCGGGGCCATGACGCGATCCTGCCCGCTTTCCCGGGCCGGTACGCATCGCCTCGGCAGCGGACGTCGTTTCGGGCCGGGATCCACGGGGAACCGGATCCACATGCCTTCAGGGACTGACTGGTTCATCGCGCAGCACGAGCGGATTCGGGACGGATTCGACAATTGGGCGGCATTGCGACGAATGGCGGGGCTCGACACCCTCCTCGATGACCTCGCCCATCTGCGCGCCACCGCGCTCGCGGTCCTGTATCCGCTCGCGGACGAGGTGGTCGGCGACGAAACCGGCGAGTCGGCGGTCGCCCGGTGCCGTGAGGACCATGTGCGGATCGCGCGGATCGTCGACCACGTGCGGCGGACGCGCGGTCCGGACCTCGTCGATGCCGTGCAGGTCCTGTGCGAGGTCTTCGTCGCACACGCGGCATTCGAGGAAACCGCGGTGCTCGGGCCGGTCGATGCGCGCGCAACCTCGGAGCAGCTCGATGCGCTGGCCGCAGGAGCCGCAGGAGTGGAGCGTGTGGACGCCGCCCGAGCGGACGGACGCGAGGAGGACCGCGCCGGGACGTAGGGGTCTCGGCCGTGAGCGGGTTGCTCCTGGGCAGCCAGGTCCCGGTCGCGCGACGATGACGCCAGAGATTTCTGACGGACGTCAAGGGGTGGTCGCATGGATGTCGGTGGCGTGTTGGTCGAGTTGTACGGACGGGTTCCCGAGTTGGCGCGAGGTGCCGTGGAGGGACTCGATGTCGCCGCGTTGGTGGCCCGCCCCGGTCCCGACGCGAATCCCATCGGTTGGCTCGTCTGGCACGTGGCTCGGGTCCAGGACCATCACCTGTCCGGCGTCATGGATGCCGACCAGATCTGGGTCACGGCCGACTGGGCCTCGACCTTCGGCCTCGATGCGGATCCGTCGAACACCGGCTACGACCACGATGCAGCCGCGGTCGAGCGCGTACAGCCCGACGGTGCCGACGCGCTCATCGGTTACCTCGATGCCGTCAGTGCCCGTACCGCCTCCTACCTCGCCGGGTTGACCGACGAGGACCTCGACCGGATCGTCGACCAGCGCTGGGATCCGCCGGTCACCCTCGGCGTACGGCTCGTGAGTGTGGCGGACGACGCGCTCCAACACCTCGGACAGGCTGCCTACGCACGGGGATTGCTCGAGGAGTGAGTTGCGCGCGGGCGGGGTAGGCCGGGCTCGCGTCCCGGCTCGCGGCGGCGACGCGGACGCGATCCGTCTCACCCTGAGGAAACATGGACGACCCGACCGATTGGTTCCTGACCCCGCAGGAGCGGGGCAACGCGGCGACCCGGATCGACGACGCCCACCCCGGGAGGGCATGGAGTTCGGGCAATGCCGTCGAGGTCCTGATCGATGGGCGCGCGTATTTCGCGGCGCTCGACGAGCTTCTCGGCACGGCGGGTCCCGGCGATGCGTTGTACTTCACCGACCTCGAAGGCAACACCGACGAA
>JBBQXR010000199.1:0-6622 GCA_038209455.1 Acidimicrobiia bacterium | reverse complement strand
AGGGAACCGGGCCCGAGGCGGGGGCGTGACTCCGCGAGCGCTGGGGGAACCAACAGAGCCACGCACCGCACGCCTCAGGACCCACCTGTACCCCAAGACGCCACCCACGAACCCTCCGGGCGAGACATTTCTCGGAACACCACCGAGGGCGCCCAGAGCCTCTACTTCCTGACGATCACGCAACTGCCGTGGCCGACCAGGCCCTGGTTGACGGTGAGTCCGACACGGGCGCCTTCCACCTGGCGGGCTCCCGCCTCGCCCCGCAGGTGCCAGGCGAGTTCACACACCTGGGCGATGGCCTGGGCCGGGACGGCCTCACCGAAGGAGGCGAGGCCACCGCTGGCGTTCACGGGGATGCGGCCACCGATGATGGTGTCGCCGTCACGCACCAGCCGCTCGGCCTCGCCGGGCTTGCAGAGTCCGATGTTCTCGTACCAGTCGAGTTCGAGCGCAGTCGACAGGTCGTAGACCTCCGCGAGGTCGAGATCCTCGGGGCCGATGCCGGCCTGCTCGTACGCGGCGTAGGCGATCGAGTCGCGGAAGCCCCGCTCCGGTTCGGCCACACCGAACGCGGAGTCAGTGGCGAAGTTGGGCATGTCGATCAGGGTGTTGGGATAGCTCGGGCTCACGGTGCTCACCCCGGCGACGCGCACCGGATCTGCGATGCCGTGTGACTTCGCGTAGTCCATGGAGCAGACGATCAACGCGGCCGCGCCGTCGGAAGTGGCGCAGATCTCGAGCAGGCGCAACGGATCGGAGACGACGGGCGAAGCGTTGACGTCTTCGATCGTCACCTCCTTGCGGAACCGGGCGTACGGGTTCTCGAAACCGTGCTTGGCGTTCTTCACCTTGACCGCGGCGAAGTCGTCCTGCGTGGCGCCGTGCAGTTCCATGCGCCGGCGGGCGTACATGCCGAAGTACGTGGGGTTCGTCGCGCCGAGGAGCCGGAAGCGGAGCCAGTCGGGGTCGTCGCCGCGCTCGCCCGCGTTGGGCGCGAGGAAACCCTTGGGGGTGGTGTCGGCACCGATGACCATCGCGACGTCGACCATGCCGGCGAGAATCTGCGCGCGGGCCGCGTTGAGTGCCGTCGCACCGCTCGCGCACGCGGCGTACGAACTCGACACCGAGGCACCCTGCCAGCCGAGTGCCTGCGCGAACGTGGCGCCGGCGACGTACCCGGGATAACCGTTGCGCACGGTGTCGGCACCGCAGACGAGTTGCACGTCCCGCCAGTCGACGCCCGCGTCGGCCAGCGCAGCACGCGCCGCGACCACGCCGTACTCCACGAAGTTCTTGCCCCACTTGCCCCAGGGGTGCATTCCCACCCCGAGGACCGCGATGTCATCGCTCATGCCATTTCCCCTCTCGGCCCTACGGGCCGGGCCGGTCGGGCCCCGCTCGGCGAGAGCGACGCCGGTACGACGAACCGCAACGCCTCGCTCATGCTTCCACCGGCTTCCACTGCCACACGACGTACTCGTGGTCGTCGTCCTCGTAGAGCGTGCCGAGCGCGAGTTCGACCTCGGTGCCCACACTGAGTGTCGACGGATCGGCGTCGGGCACCAATGGGCCGAGCACCACCATCTGCTCCTCGACCAACTCGACCGCCACCACCGTGTACGGCACGAACGGGTCGGCCGCCATGTACGGCGCGGGCGGCTGGTAGTGGTTGGTGGTCCAGGACCAGATCCGGCCCCGACGCGAGAGTTCGACCTCGGTGAGGTCCTCGGTGGGCGCGGCCGGGTTCCGGGAGAACGCGAGGTTCTTCGGGAAGAAGTAGCTGCCGGTCTCAGTACCGCGACTGGCGAGCAACGCAGGGTCGTCGCCGAGGGTGAACCAGCCGTCGACGGCAGGGACTCGAGTCTTCATGATCTCCGCTCCTGGCCCTCCGGGCCGGGCCGCTCGGGCCCCGCTCGGCGGTTTCGACTCCGGTTCGAGATGGTGGACGCCTCGCTCATGCCGCGCAGCCTACCGACGGCTCCGACCGGACCCCGACGGGTGGTGGGTCACGCCCTTCGGGCGCGGAGGACGAGGTCGGCGATGTGTGGGTTGTCGGGTGGTGGGTCGATCCGCGGTTCGACGGCATGCAACTCGACGGTGAAGTCGTCGGCCAGCAGCAGAACGAGATCGTCGGCGCCGACGTAATCGGCCGGGTCGAAGCCGCGGGTCTTCATGTGCTCGCGATGTCCGTCGTCGAGGTCGTGGTACACGGCGAGCAGGATTCCGCCCGGGCGGAGGGACGCGAGCAACGACCGCACCGCCGCCTCGCCTGCGGCCTTGGGAAGGGCGGGATATTGGATCGAGACGAGATCGAAGGAACCGGCCGGTAACGGTGTCGCCAGGACATCGCCGCTCACCCACTCGACCGCGGCGCCCGTGCGCTCGGCCGCCTTGCGCGCCCGTTGGACGGCGACGTCCGAGACGTCGACGGCCGTCACCGTCCAGCCCTGCCGATCGAGCCAGATCGCGTCAGCTCCTTCGCCGCAGCCGATGTCGAGGGCCCGACCCGGCGTGAGGTTCGCGACTTCGATCACGAGGCGACCGTTGGGCCTTCCGCTCCACATCTCGGCTCGCTCGGTGTACCGCGCGTCCCACTCGGCGGCCTGGGCGGGCGAGTCGAACCGACGCGCTCGATCTTCGGGTTCGGACATCACCGGCACGGGAGTTGGCGTGCCGCTCAGTTCGATTCGGGCGTCGACGAACCCGTCAATGCGGCGCGAAGTTCGGCCGTCACCGTCTCGACCCGGTCGCGGTACTTGGCCTTGACCCCGGTCTTGGCCCCAAATCCGATGGCGTCGGACGCCGTGACCTTCACCGTCGTGGACGCGCCCGCAGGCTCCATCTCGATCACGGTCCGGGTCGGGAGCGCTTCCGGACGGATGAACGCGCCACCCATGAGCCGGAATCGGAGCTGCGATCCCGACTTCACCTCGAGCCGATCGGGCGTGTCGGTGATCACCTTGGGGCCGTTCGGCGCGAAGTACCCGAGGACCCGCTCCCGTATCGCAACGGGATCCATCGCCGCCGTGAACGATTCCGTGTGCGAGATCTGCGCCATCGTTGCGTCTCCTCCGTGTGGAGCCGCCAAGCTAGGCCGTCAGCGCCCGCCCCTTCCGGCCCGCAGCACCCCGACCTTTGTCCCCTCCTGTACCGCACCGGTACACGAGGGGACAAAGGTCGCATGGGAGCGGGGTCAGGCCGTGGGGTCGAGGAGGACGACGGTGCGGCCGACGGTGCGGCGGTTCGCCATCGCGTCGATCGCGGCGGGGATGGCCTCGAAGTCGACGGTCTGACCGACGACGGCACGAATCGAACCCGCCGCGTAGAGGTCGATGATCTCGCGCATGATCTGCGCGCCCAGTTCGCCCGACGCGAAGTTCCAGCCCATCGCGGTCTTCACCAGGTTCGACATCGCAGGGTCGGCGTACGCGAGGAGCACACCGCAGAGCTTGAAGTTCCCGAGCGCGACGCGACGCGGAACCAGGAACGGCTCGTCGGCCACCTCCTTGTTGGAGGCGAATCCCATCATGAGGTAACGACCGTTGTAGGCGGTGCACTTCATGGAGTCCTCCATCACCGCCTCGCCCACGTTGTCGAACACCACTTCGACCCCGCGGTCGGCCGTCTCGGCGAGCACGACCGCGGCAAAATCCTCCGTGGTGGTGTCGATGGCGATGTCGGCCCCGAGTTCGCGACAGAGCGCAACCTTGTCGGCCCCGCCCGCGGTGGCAATCACCCGCGCGCCGAGGTGGTTGGCGATCTGGATCGCGGCGGAGCCCGAACCACCCGCGGCCGCATGGATCAACACCGTCTCGCCGACCCGCAACCCGGCGCGGTCGACGAGGCCGAGCCACGCGAGATGGAACGGGAAGTAGAGCGCAGCTGCGTCCGGTAGCGGGATCGAATCGGGCATCGCGAACGTGGAGACCGCAGGGCAGACCGCATACTCGGCGTACCCGCCGTTGGCGCCCTTCGGCATGGCGACGACGCGCCGACCCATCCATGCTGCGGTGCCGTCACCGCACGCATCGACGGTGCCCATGACTTCCATTCCCGGGCTGTATGGCAAATCGGGCCGCACCATCATGTTGCCGCCGGTGATGCGTTCGAGGTCGTTGAGGTTGAGCGGGATGGCGGCCACCTTCACCCGCACCTCGTCCGGTCCCGGCTCCGGGATCGCAACCTCGTCGAGTTGCAACGCCGTGAGGGGTTCGCCGTACTCGTGGGTGCGCCAGGCGCGCATCGTTCCGATCACGGGTGCCTCCGTATTCCGTCGCTGGGTCAGGTGGACCCGAGCCGGCTCAGCGTTTCGGTCGCTTCGTTCATGACGCGCTCGACGATGGTGGCGACGGTCGGGAGTTCGTCGACCACGCCGACCACCTGGCCGGTGGGGAGTACACCGGTGTCGAGCCGGCCGTCGACGAGCGCGGCCTTCGTGAGCATCGGCGCGTTGGCCGCCATCGCGACCTGGGCCCAACTCAGGCCCTGACTCTTCTTCATCGCGATGCCTTCTTGCGCGAGATCCTTCAGCGAGCGACCACTCAACGAGCGGAACCGCAGGGCGTTCGCGAGTGAGCGTGGCAGCGCACTGATCCGGCCCGCACCATCGAGGTGGTCGACCAGTTCGGTACGGATCACGCGTTGTGGGTGACCATCGACCTGCTTGGTGACGACGGTGTCGGTGACGGACGCCTCGAGGTACCGCGCCTTCACCGCATCCGGCACCCGACTCTCGGCCGACAGGAGGAAGCGCGTCCCCATCGCGATCCCCGAGGCGCCGTACGCGAGCGCGGCCACGAGGCCCCGGCCGTCGAAGTACCCACCCGCGGCGATCACCGGGATGTCGACCGCGTCACACACCTGAGGCAGGAGCAACGAGGTGGGGACGGTGCCGGTGTGACCACCACCCTCGGCCCCCTGGGCGATCACCGCGTCGACGCCCCACTCGGCCACCTTCTCGGCATGCCGGCGGGCACCGACCGTCGGCATGACGACCACACCCTGGTCTCTGAGCGTCTTGACCAACCGCTCCCCCGGCGCCTGGGCGAAGCTCGCCACCTTCACGCCCTCGCGGACCATCAACGCGATGCGGTCGTTCACGTCGGGCTGGTCGGACCGCAGGTTCACCCCGAACGGCTTCTCGGTGCGTTCCTTGACCGAGGCGATCGCAGCCGCGAGTTCCGGCACGGTCATGGTCGCACTCGCCAGGATTCCGAGGCCGCCCGCTGCGCTCGTTGCGGCCGTGAGGCGTGCGCCGGCGACCCAACCCATCCCCGTCTGCACGATCGGGAACTCGACGCCGAAGAGATCGCACGCGCGGGTGTGCAGCGCGGGAATGACGGTCACGGGTTCGGTACTTCCTTGTCGCGTAGGCCGTGCGGGTCGATGACTTCCCGGATGAGCGCGAGTTCGTCGGAGGTCGGGGCGCGCGTCTCGGGAACGTCGCTCGGCACCACCAGTTCGAAGCCGGTCGCGGCGACGATCTCGTCGACGGTCACGCCCGGATGCACGGAGCGGAGGCGCATGTGGTGGTCGTCGGTCTCGAAGTCGAGCACCCCGAGGTTGGTGACGACGTGATGCAGCCGGTGGAACCGGCCGGCCGCGCCGAGCTTCGCGGCCCGGTCGTACCCGACTCCGGTGACGACGTCGACCTTCGGGACGAACACGCGCGTCGAATGGTTCGGGAGGAAGTAGCTCGTCGTGTTCTGGATCGTGTTCCCGGCCGCGCCCCGGAAGCCGAGGAGCTGCGCCTTGGGCTTGTCCCAGTCGCCGACGAAGGCGAAGTTCTGATTGCCGAACGCGTCGATCTGGCTCCCGCCCATCATCACGTGCCGGCGGCCCGACCACACCACGTCGAACATCGAGCGGTACGGATTCCACGCCTCGATCGTCTTGGCCTCGTCGGTCGGTCCGACGGGATACGCGCCGCTGATGAAGAGCGCTTCGCCGTCGGTCATCACCAGATCGGGCGAGAACGTCGCCCGCGCCAGCCGCCCGCCGATCATCGGGACGGTGCCAATCGGGTTACAGAGAATCTCACCGTCGTCCCGGAAGCATTCGGCCACCGCGATCACGCAGTACTCCGCCCGGGTGATCAGATCGCTGGTCGCATCGCTCATGAGAGGCCCACCACCTTCCGGTATTCGGCGTGGTCGCCGCAGTCGAGATACTTGGCCCGCCACTCGTCCCACGCCTCGGGCGTCTTCGCACTCGCCACGTAGGCGCGCTGGAACTCCTCGTCGCGGGGATAGTCGGGCACACACTCGGTGAAGTGCGCGCCGAACGGAGCTTCGATCACGCCGTCGGTCATGAGCCGGTTGATCTTCAGCGACTGCACCGGACCGCCGGCCGCGAGATCGTCGGTCTCGACGATCTTCTCCACGCTCATGAAGCGGCGGTCGGCCGCCATGCAGAAGAGGTCGTCGAAGTAGGGATCGACGTTGAGGTACTGACCGTTCCCGCGCCGGTCACCGCGGTGCATGTGGATGAGCGCGACGTCGAGATGCAGTGCGGGCGCTGCGACCAGTTCCTCGCCGTCGGCGTAGGGCGACACGACCGTCTTGATCTCGTCCTGGCGGTCGAGCAGATCGGAGCCGAGCCCCACCCGGGTGGGGATGAACGG
>JBBQXR010000198.1:0-6625 GCA_038209455.1 Acidimicrobiia bacterium | reverse complement strand
AATGCAGGTGCTCTGACCTGCAGTTTTCGGTGGGCGATGCGGGATTCGAACCCACGACCTCTGCCGTGTGAAGGCAGCGCGCTAACCAACTGTGCCAATCGCCCGAGCGTCCGAGGATAGCCATTGCAACGTGCCGGGAGCCGCCTGAGCGCACTAGTACGATCGTCGGCCACCACCGGGGGGACCGATGCCAGATTTCTCAGAAGTCGCCGACGGCTTCGACATGCCGTTGGCCGAGGCGATGCGGACCCAGCGCGCGGTGCGCCGGCTCCGGACCGATCCGGTGGACGACGAGACGATCCGAGCCGTCCTGGAGCTCGCGGTGCGGGCCCCGACGGGCAGCAACGCGCAGTCGTGGGAGTTCGTCGTGATCCGCGACGGCGACGTGAAGCATCAACTCGCCCGGCTGAACCGTCAGGCGTTCTCGATCTACCGCCGGGTCGCCAAGGGTCGGGCCCGGGGCGACCTCCAGGCCGCACGGATGCTGGCGGCAGTCCAGTGGCAGGCCGACCACTTCGAGAATGCGCCGGTCATCGTGGTCGCGTGCCTCCACGGCCGCCCGGGCCACACCCACATCGGTCGGACGAGTTTCTATGCCTCGATGTTCCCGGCGGTGCAGAACCTGCTCCTCGCGGCCCGTTCCCTCGGGCTCGGCGCCACGCTGACCACGCTGCCGCTCTGGAACCGGACCCTCGTGCGTCGTACGCTCGGGCTACCTTCTGGCGTCACACCGTGCGCCGTGGTACCGCTCGGATGGCCCATGCGGGGTGGATACGGACCGACGACGCGTCGTCCGGTCGGTGAGGTTTTGCACGTCGATCGGTACGGGAATCGTCCGTTCCTCGACCCAGTTTCAGCGACTCAGGAAAGTTTGTGATCGCCGTGGTTTCACATACGGGCTCCGGATGCGAGATAATCACGGCCCGCTGTATGGCCGATCGGCCCGTCGGGGGTAGGTGAATGGCCAGAAAAGGACGAGCTCGTCGCTTCCGCGAGGCTCGAGAACTCAAGCAGGGCTTCGACGACGGCATGTTCCGTGAGGGTCGCGGCACGCTCGCGGACATCGACGATGACGACGCGGGCATCGTGTACCTCGAGGACGACGGCGACGACGGCAAGGACAAAGAGCCGTGGGACCCGGACGAGGAATACAACCGACGCGGCGCCTGACGCCACCCTTCCCTACCGCTGATCCCCGACTAGAGCGTGCTCGGCCGCGGTGATTCCGGATCGAGTCCGAACGCAGCGATCGCTTCGTCGACGACCGTCGCCTCGATCGCGCCCGTGATCGCAAGTTGGTGCAGCGTGGTCACCACCATGTGGGCCGTGTCCACCTCGAAGTAGCCACGGAGTGCAGCCCGCGTGTCGGACAGGCCGTAGCCATCGGTGCCGAGTGACACGAACGGACCGGGCACGAATCGCGCGATCTGATCCGGTACCAGCTTGAGGTAGTCGGACACTGCGACCACCGGACCACCGTCGGCCGAGAGTTGCTCGGACACGTAGGCGACCCGCGGCTGTTCGGTCGGATGCAGACGATTCCAGCGCTCGCACTCGAGCGCGTCGTCGCGCAGTTGCTGGAAGCTGGGCGCGCTCCAGACGTCGGCACGGACGTCGTACTGCTCGCCGAGGACCTGCTGGGCCTCGAGCGCGTCCGCCATCATCATCCCGCTCGCCAGAATCCGAGCCGGGTGGGTACCGGCGTCCGCCGCGCGGTAGCGGTACAGGCCGCGGATGATGCCGTCTTCCACGCCTTCAGGCATCGGGGGCATCGAGATGTTCTCGTTGTACAGGGTGAGGTAATAGAAGCAGTCGTGCGGATCGGGCCCGTACATGCGACCCAACCCGTCGGCGACGATCACCGCGACCTCATAGGCGAAGGCAGGGTCGTAGCTGCGGCAGTTCGGAACGGCGCTCGCAAGGAGTTGGCTCTGTCCATCGCAGTGTTGGAGGCCTTCGCCGGTCAGCGTGGTCCTCCCCGCGGTTGCGCCGAGCAGGAAGCCTCTCCCCCGCTGGTCGCCGAACGACCAGACCAGGTCGCCGACCCGCTGGAAACCGAACATCGAATAGAAGATGAAGAACGGCACCAACGGCTGACCCCACGTGGCGTAGGCAGTGCCGGCGGCGGTGAACGACGCCATGGAACCGGCCTCGCTGATGCCCTCTTCGAGGATCCGACCGTTCTTGGCCTCACGGTACGAGAGCAGCAGTCCGGCGTCGACGGGCTCGTACTGCTGACCGAACGGTGCGTAGATCTTCACGTCCGCGAACAACGCGTCGAGCCCGAAGGTGCGGGCTTCGTCCGGGATGATGGGTACGACGCGCGGGCCGAGATCCGGATCCGCAAGCAGCTTGCGGATGAGGCGCGCGAAGGCCGTCGTGGTGGAAGCCTTGAGTTTCTCGCCGGTGCCGGCCTTCAACTCGGCGAACGCAGCCTCGGGAACGTCGGGGATCGCCGGCGCGACCGAGGTCCGACGCGGCAGCGCACCGTTGAGAATCTTGCGCCGTGCGGTGAGGTATTGGTACTCCGCCGATTCCTCACCCGGATGGCGGTACGGGGCGAGCTCGGTGAGTTCGTCGTCGCAAATGTCGAGGTGGAGGCGATCACGGAACGTGCGGAGTTCGGCCGCCGACAACTTCTTGACCTGGTGGGTCGCGTTCCGCGCTTCCACACCGGTGCCGAGCGTCCACCCCTTGACCGTCTTCGTGAGGATGACCGTCGGACTGCCCCGGTGCTCGACCGCGGCCTGATACGCGGCGAACAGCTTCCGGTAGTCGTGCCCACCGCGTGGCAGGCGCACGAGTTCGTCGTCGGTGAGGTGCTCCACCATCTTGCGTAGGCGCGGGTCGGGGCCGAAGAAGTGTTCTCGGATGTAGGCACCGGACTCGGTGGCGTACTTCTGGAAGTCGCCGTCGACCGCCTGGTTCATGCGGGCGACGAGCACGCCGTCGACGTCAGCCGCGAGCAGTGAGTCCCACTCGCGTCCCCACACCACCTTGATCACGTTCCATCCGGCACCGCGAAACGCCATCTCGAGGTCCTGGATGATCTTGCCGTTCCCGCGGACCGGTCCATCGAGCCGTTGAAGGTTGCAGTTGACGACGAAGACCAGGTTGTCGAGCTGTTCACGTGCGGCGATCGAGAGTCCGGCCTTGGACTCGGGCTCGTCCATCTCGCCGTCACCGATGAAGCACCACACGGTGGAGTCGCTGGTGTCGGCAAGTTGGTGGTGGAGCAGGTAGCGGTTCATGCGGGCCTGGGCGACGGCATTGAGCGGGCCGAGCCCCATCGAGACCGTCGGGAACTCCCAGAACTCCGGCATCCGCCGCGGGTGGGGATACGAGGAGAGCCCATCGCCCTCCACCTCGCGCCGGAAGCGGTCGAGTTGATCCTCGGTCAGGCGCCCTTCGAGGTACGCACGGGCGTAGATACCCGGGGCGGCGTGACCCTGGATGAAGACCTGGTCGCCGTGGCTGCCGTCGTCCTTGCCCTTGAAGAAGTGGTTGAACCCCACCTCGTAGAGCGCGGCGGCCGACGCGTAGGTGGAGAGGTGGCCACCGAGGCCGTCGAAACGATGGTTCGCACGGTCGACCATCGCCACTGCGTTCCAGCGGACGTACGCACGGATCCGACGCTCGAGTTGTTCGTCACCCGGAAACCACGGTTCGGCCTCGGGCGGGATGGTGTTGACGTAAGGCGTCGAAATGGCGGCGGAGAGGCCCAGGTCACGCGAGCCGGCGTGGTCGAGCAGCCGGGTGAGCAGATAACGGGCTCGCGAGGCGCCGTGGGTGTCGACGACGGCGTCGAGTGACTCCAACCATTCCCGGGTCTCCGTCGGATCGGTATCCGGAAGTTGGTGGACGAAACCGTCAGCAGCCACGCATTCCCTTCGGGTCGACTTTTCGCCCCAGGCTACGGCGCGAGCGTGCTCATCCCCGCCATCAGATCGAGGTCCCGCCCGAGTGCGGCCTCGGCCCGGAACAAGGAGATCGGTTCGACCAGACCCTTCATCATCACGGGCCCGATCTCGGAGAACACCACACCCTTGTGATCACCGGCGTGCATCAACGCCTGCGACACGAGCAACTCCCCCGGCGATGCGATGTCGACGATGCGGGCGGCGACGTTCGCGTCGTGACCGACGAGATCGTCGCCGCGCTCACTGGGAGCGCCCCAATGGCCGCCAACCCGAGCCCACAGCGGGAGTTCTTCGATCTCGGATGCTGCCTCGAACGCGACGAGGACGCGGAGCATGGTGGCGATCGCGGTGCAGGGTTCGGTGAAGAACAGCATGAGGCCGTCGCCCAACTCCTTGACGATGCGGGCGTCGTCGTCGAGGAGGCTCGTCACGATCCGGTCCTGGACTGCGAGCAGGCGCAACGCCTCTTCGTCACCCGCGGTCGCGGTGAACTCGGTGAAGCCGACGAGGTCGGTGAAGACCACGGCGCCGGTGGCGGTGCTCATGTGCGGGCTTTGATCGTGATCCGTCCGCTGACGGTGCGGCCGGTGACCGAGCAGTCGTCTCCGGTCTCGACCTCACAGACACACGAACCGCTGATCGAGAGCAGCGAGGAGGACGGGCGCACGCCGACCGGCAGACGGATGTTGACCGCGCCCGAGACCGAATCCGCGCGGGCGTCCGAGGCTTTGCCCATCGAGACGTCGACGGTGCCGTTCACGGTGTTGACGCGCACTTCGCCGTTGGCGTCCACCACCTTGACTGCGCCCGAGACGCTCGCAACGTGGAGTTCCTCGTCGACGCGGACGAGTGACACCTTGCCGCTCGCCGTCTTGATCCGCGCCGCGCCGGTGACCGTACCGATCTTCACCCGACCCGACATCGTGCGGACGTCGAGCGACGTTGCGGACTCCACCTCAATGCCACCGCTGCGGGTGGTGGCCCGGACCTCACCGAGATCGCCGCAGAGGGTGATCGAACCGGACGACGCACCCACGACGAGGTCGGTCCCGTTGGGGACGTGCATGACCACACCTTCGGAGTCACCTTTGATCTCGAGCACGCCACCGAGCGGATGGTGCTGGCCGTGGTCGACGACTACGTCGTCGCGTGCTTCGGCGGTGACGGTGATCGCGCCGGAACTCGCGGTGATCCGAACGGGTGCCATCACTCGATCATGCCGCAGGTCGGCCCGGGACGAAAGGTTCTCCGCCGGGCGTCACAATCCCCAGCGCTCAGAACCCGTAGGCGTGGACGGTGCCTGCGGTGTCGGTGACGAACACCCGCCCGTCGCTGACGACGGGTGCGGTGCTGATGGGGGCGCCGACGTTGGTGGTCCAGAGCGGGGTGCAGGTGTTCTGACCGCAGCCGTTGGTGTTGAACGCGGCGAGGGTGCCGTTGTTGGTGCCGACGAACAGGACGGATCCGGCAACCGATGGTGCGTGGGGCCCGCTGGGGATGTTGGCGGTCCAGGTGGGCTCGCAGGTGGCGCTTCCGCAGCCGGCGGACGGGAACGCGTACAGGTGGCCGTCGTCCGACGTGACGAACAACGTCGTGTCGGTGACCGCAACGGGCGCGATGTGCACCGATCCCGCGTGGGCCGTCCACTGGCTGGCGCAGGTGGGCTGTCCGCAGCCCCTGGCGTCGAACACCTCAACACCACCGTTGAGTTCCGGGACGTAGACCCGACCCTTCGCGATCGCGGGCATCCCGTCGAACGCACCCGACTGGCTCAAGGTGCCCGTCCAGATGGGTGAGCACGAGTATCCGGACACGTACAGGCTGGTATTGCAGTTGACCTGCCCGTGGGCGTCGTAGGCCTGGAGTTGATCGGGCCGCATCATGAACAGGGTTCCGTCGGAAACCGCAGGCGCGCTCCCCACGTAGTCGGTGGGCGCGTAGGTCGTCCCCCAGATGTCGAAGCTCTTGCCCTGGTCGGCCGGCACGCTGGCAACGAGGTATCTCGCCACGTCGTGACTCTTGAAGCGGTTGGTGTCGATGACCTCGTGACGGTTGGATCGGTACCCGTAGACGGCATGGGCCACCGTCGCGGCCGGTGCTGCGCCGTCCCGGGTCTCGCCGAGCGTCGGACTGCCGGTAGCGGGATCGAAGCTGCCTCCGACGTGCTGGATGTTCACGTCGTAGGCCCCGATGTTGGGAAACGGCATGAAGGTCTGGACGTCCACCCCGTCGGCCGACACGTACCCGTCGGTGAGAAGCGGCGGCGAGATCGCCGGGTTGCTGTGGTCGCCGGGAAACGACTTGGACCAGAGTGGCGTGCAGGTCGCAGGGCTTGCACTCGAGCAGCCGACGCCGTCAGCGTTGTACGCGACCAGGCCGCCCGCTGTCGTCCCGGACGGCTGGGTACTGACGAAGATCCGACCCTGGATCACGACGGGTGCGGAGGCTTGGAAGCCGCCGTCGGCCTTCCAACGTTGCGTGAGGCCGGTGACATTGCCCGGCGTGATCTTGGTGTCGAAGGCGCTGTAACTGCCGCGGGTGGCGTCGAACCCGACGCTCGACCAGTCACATGCAGCCGCGACGAGGACCAACGCAAGCAGCAGGCCCGCAACCCGAATCCGTGAACCCATTGCCCTGCTCCTCCATCGGCGTAACGCTGACGACAGCATGACGCAAAACTGCGGGGCCCGAAAGCCCCGCAGCGT
>JBBQXR010000197.1:0-6642 GCA_038209455.1 Acidimicrobiia bacterium | reverse complement strand
TGGTGGAGCGCTACGCGAACTGCCTCGCCGTCGTCTACACGCCGTTCGACGAGGACTACGGATACGTCACGCTGCAAGCCTTCCGCGCCGGGAAACCGGTGATCACCGCGACCGATTCGGGCGGAGTGCTCGAGTGGGTGGAGGACGGCGTCAACGGATTCGTCACCGACGGATCCCCCGCCGCGATCGCGGCGGCTGTCGACCGCCTCGCCGAGGATCCGGCGCTCGCCGAGAAAATGGGTGCGGCCGGACGCGATCGCGTCGCGGCCTTGGACTGGGCACCCGTCGTCGCCCGCCTCACCGAACCGTGAGCCTCCCGCTGCTCGGGCTGATCGGTGGCCACGTCGACTCGACCGCGGTCACGCCGCTGGTCGTGGCGCTGCGCACCTGGTGCCGACCCCACGCGCTGGATCGCGGCCTCGGCGCACCCGCCGCGATCTTCGCCACGTCTCCGGTCGCCATCGGACTCGACGCCGCGCTCAGCAGTTCGCTGCCGGTCGCGATCGTCTGCGACAACCTGTCCGAACTCTCCGACACCGCACGCGAATCTGCGACTGCGATCATCGTGCGCGACCCGGCCGTCGCCGAGGTGATCGGCGACCGCGCCGTGCTCTGGCGCCGCGACGCGATCGCGATCGGGGACCACCCGTACCTCTCGCCGTTCGTCCGCGAGCGGTGGCGTCGACGCCTCGGGCTGCCATCGCCGATGGTGATCGAACTCGGCTCCACGGCGGCGACGGCCATCCGCGCGACCGACGCGCTCGCATCGCTCGCGGTGTGCTCGGCCGCCGTGGTCCATGGCCCATTCCTCGTCCCTGCCCTCGCGCTGGGAACCCCCGTCGTCACCGATGCCGCCGCCGCAAGCCGGATCGGCGCCGAGCCATCGGTGCACCTCGCGGTCGCATCGTCGACCGGGGCGCGAGCAGTCGCCGACGAGCTCGCCGACGAACCCGCACGCGCGACGGCACTCGGCTGGGGCGGCCGGCGGCTGGTGGAGGGGGGTGACCTCGACGTCGGCCGCACGGCGTTCGCCGTCATCGCCGCGCTCGGGATCGGACCGATCGAGTTCCCGCAGGCTCCACTGGCCCGGCTCGACGCCGAACTCGAGGCGCTCGGCACGCCCCTGCGCTCGCCGGTCGCCGTCCGCACGTTGCGGCGGGCGGCTTCGGTCGCCGGGCCGATGGACTGGACCGACCTCACCGGGAGCCGACGATGAGCCACCCCGACCTCGACGCAGCCGCCCAGGCCCGACTGCGCGCGTCGGTGACCCCGCCCGATGAACCGACCACCGTGGTCGCCCCCACCGCGGTCACCCCTCCGCTCGGCCGGCGCGCCCTCATCAAACACCGCGTCCGCGAGGCGACCCGTCCGGTCGCGGAACCGGCACTCGATCGCCTCGCCGCGCTCGTCGCGAGCCGGCTCCGTCACACGATGCGATCCGAGTACGACCACCTCGCGACGACCGTGGAACTCATGCGGGCCGACAGCGCCGCGCTCCAGCAGGCACTCGACGGCGTCGACGCGTTCGGCGCCGGCGCGGCCGCGCACCGGCTCGACGCGTTGGAGACCAACGTCGAGCTCATGAAGGCCGAGCTCACGGCGTTTCGAACCACCCTCGATCAACTCGGCCAGGCCATCGCCCCGGCCGCGGGACTCCCGGGTGTTCCCGAGCGCTTCGCCGAACTCCGCGAGCAGGTCAATGCGCTCGATCGCCAGGCCCGGATCGCCGGTCGTCCCTCAGGCGCCGCGACCACCGCGGGACCGGACACGGCATCCGAGGCCGCCGCACCACCCGCGCCCACCAGTGCGGGCTTCGACTACGTGGGCTTCGAGCGTCGCTTCCGCGGTGACTCGGACACCGTCCTCGCCACCCTGGCCGAGCGCTACGGCGAGATCCTGGCCGACCACCAGCCGGTGCTCGACTTCGGCTGCGGGCGAGGTGAGCTCGTCGAAGTGCTGGCCCGACGCGGGATCGAGGCTCGCGGGGTCGACCCCGACCCGGGCATGGTCGAGGAAGCAGTCGGCCACGGGCGGGCGGTCCATCTTGGAGACGGTCTCGACTACCTACGTTCGCTGCCGCCCCATTCACTCGGGTCCGTGATCTCGGTGCACGTGGCCGAGCACCTTCCGCTCCCCGTGCTCGTCGAGTTGTTCGAGTTGGCGGCGACCCGACTCCGGCCCGGTGGGATCTTCATCGCCGAGACCCCGAACCCGATGTCGCTCATCGTGCTCGGCAACTCCTACATCCTCGACCCGACCCACGTGTGGCCGCTCCACCCTTCGCTCATGACCTTCCTGGCCGAGCGGGCCGGCTTCCGGGACGTCGAGTTGCAGTTCGCGTCACCGGCCGACGACTACCGCATGCCGTTGGTCGACCCAGGACCCGAGGGCCCGGCGTGGGTGAGCGAGATCAACGTCGCGATCGATCGACTCAACCACGTGTTGTTCGGACCCCAGGAGTACGCGTTGATCGCGACGACACCACCGGCGGCCGGCGCCGTCGCTTAACTCCCGGAGCGGCTGAGCGCGGCGGGAATGGTCCGCATGAGGATGCGAAGGTCCGTGCGCAGGCTCACGGTGGCGACGTACTCGAGGTCGATGTCCGTGTAGAGGTGCATCAGACCCTCGCCGCGGCGGGAAATCTGCCACAAGCCGGTGAGGCCGGGACGTACGAGGTGACGCTGGTGCTGCCACGGCTCGTAGCGGTCGACGATCTCCACCAGCTCGGGACGGGGGCCCACGAGGCTCATCTCGCCTCGCACCACGTTCCAGAGTTGGGGCAGTTCGTCCAGACTCCACTTCCGGAGCCGACGACCGAGGTCGGTGTGGCGAGGGTCCTCTTCGCTCTTGTGGGTGACGCGGCGGTCCTGAGTGACCGGGCGACGATCCATCCGCCGGTCGGCCCGCATCGTGCGGAACTTCAGCACGTCGAACGGCTCACCGTTGAGGCCACACCGCACCTGGCGGAACAGCACCGGCGATCCGATCTTGCTCCGGACCGCAATGGCCACCACTCCGAGCACCGGGAGGGCGCCAACGAGCAGGACCGCGCCCACCGACCGATCGATGGCCGGCTTGACGAAGCGCACGTACGGCCCCCGCGGGGGCGCCACGAAGGCGAGGTGCGAGTAGCCCGCGGCGGCGATGGTGTCCGGGTCCATATCAGGGTTGTTCGGCAGGATCATGGGCTCACCTGACCAACCGTCGTGCTGCCGCGAAGACGCGGCCGGCGAAGCCGGCCGCTCTCCACGATTCCGATGGTGTGCCTGATCAGGCAACAACCCGACGACGCGACTGACGCACGAAGACCGTGCCCGCAGCCACGGCGCCGACGCCGATGAGCGCCAGACCGGTCACGTCGCCACCCGTGAAGGGAAGCGTCGAGGACTTCGCTGCCGTCGCGCCCTGGACCACGGTCTTGCTGCCCGGGTCGGTCGGGTCGGTCGGGGTGCAGTTGGTGCCGGGGTAGGCACAGGCTGCGTGCGCCGCAGTGGGGGCAATCGCAAAGAGCGAGATGCCACTCACCGCAACGACACGGAGTGCCCGACTCGCGAACTTCCGTTGCTTGCTCACATTGACCTCCACGCAATACCGGCCGGGAACCGAACCGGTGAACCGAAATACCCTGCCCCAAGTGCGAGGGTGGATCGACAACTTTACAGGGTGGCAACCCGGTATGCAAGCCTTGAAGGGTCCGAAAACGGACACCTGAATAGGTCATTCGTACGCTTTTGGCGCCGCGCCGGGGCGTTCCGGCGGTTTCACCAACGAAGTGATCGTGGTCCATCGTCGTCCCAACTCGTCGAACCGGACGTGTAGTGCACCGCCGGGTACCGGGCCGACGGCACGACCTCGAGGTGGGTATACCCACGCGGGAGGGTGAACCGAACGCGGTATTCCGCGGTTTGTCCTCGGAGAACGCCGATGTCGCCCGCGATCACGCGGGTCGAGTCCTCGGGACCGTTCGCCACGATGCTCTTGACCCCGTCGAGATGGACGTCGCTCGCCACCGCGGGCATGTCGATCGAGAGAATCCCCCGGTATTCGCCGGGGAGGAATCCCGACCCCGGGTACGGCCCCTCTATGTAGCGATTGATGCCGGTCCCGGGCGAGAGATTGGCGAGTTTCACCGTCATCGTCACCTCGGATCCCGCCGCAACGGGTTGGTGACTCACGTCGGTCGCCACGGCCAGGAACTGGTCGAGTTTGTTCCCGCCGCGGTTGGCCACCGACACCATCAATCCGTCACCGGGCAGGATCCCCGAAACGCCCGCGGCCTTCCACGCGCGCTGCTGACGCGGGTGGGACGACCAGAAGAGGAGGTGACGACCACGTGCCGCCGACCGCAGGTCGTCGACCATGCTCGCGATGTCCCACCCGACCAGATCGAGTCGTTGGACGATGGCGCGAGCGATCTCGCCGTTGCGCTCCCGACGGGCCTCGTTGCGCGGCACCTCGGCATCCAGGTTGTTCGGGATCGACGGATAGTCCTGGTACTGCTGGAAGAGGATCTCGTTCACCACATTGCCCGCATCGATGGACTTGCCGGCGACCTCGACCGGGCCGGACACCTTCACGAGCGCACGCAGCGCGAGCGCGTCGAGCGCGAGCACACCGTCGACGGTCTCACCCGTCTTCGCCTTCCACATCCGCACCGCCAGTGATGCGGTCTTGTCGAACTGCGGCGACATCGCGAGGTAGCGCCAGTCTTCGGTGGGCCCGAGCCATCCCCACCGGCGCCCATAGTCACCAGGCACCGGGACGGCACCGGCGGGGAGTTCGAAGTCCGTGACCGACTTCATCTCGCCGAGCGAGAACGAGCCGTGGTCCATGGTGAGCACTCCGACGGACAGCAACATCCCCGAACCGGCGCGCATCTCCCCGTTGTTGGCCGCGAGCATCAGGTACTTCGACGGACCCTCGGCCATGGCACCCACACCATTCGACGCCACCGCGACGTCACCCATGGTCTGCTGGGCTTTGTGCAGTTCCCGACCGAACTTGGCTCGGGCGGAAGCCAGCGGCCCGACGAGCGCATTGCCCGGGCCGAGACCGACGGTCCGGAGCCGAACGGAAGCGGCGTGACCGATCCCACCGAGCCGCTGCAACAGCCGGACCCGATCGGGGCCCGACTTCGTCTGGTCCGCCAACTCCTTGCTGGAACGCTCCATGGTGTCGACCCCGACGTGCACGACCGTGGACGCCCCGCTCGTGAGCGCCTGTACGGACCGGACCTGCCGGCCCACGACGGGAAGGAACTCGAAGGGCGTGAGCAACGGGGAGTCGGCCGAAGACGCGGCCTGGTCGAACTCGGTCCGCGCGTCGCGCATGGTGGGCAGGGCCTTGCCGCGGATGAGCTCGGCCGGGTCGAGCCCCTGCTGCGCCGCCTTGAGCCGGTCGAGTCCGGCCTGAGCGTGATTCTTTGCCTGCACCAGTTGGAAGCCGGCGATCGCGGTCCAGACCAGCGCCACCACCAGCACGATCGTGACGATCACCCGACGGCGCCAGCGCCGGGCCTGGCGGGCCGACCGACGCGTGGTCGGTGGGGACGACTCGTACCCGACCGGTTGCGTCACGCCGCGATCGTAGGAGCCCACCGTTCGAATGTCGGCGCACCGGTCGACGCGCCTGAGCCGCGATACCGACCGACCGGGTCCGAATCGACTGCGGACGTATGGGTGATAGCACCGAAACCGTCACACCCCACCAGTAGCGTCGCCCTCGTGGAGGCCGACGAGTTACCGCGCGTGACCGTGCGCCAACTCGCCCGGGCGGAGACCACTTGCCCGCGTCGGCTCGAACTCGACCACCGCGGGAACCGGGCCAACCGAGGTGCGAACCGGGGCTTCCGCGTCGCGTCCCAGATCGAGTCGGACGCACGATTGGCCCACGCCCGCCTCACCGTCCCCCGTGCCGAACACTTCCGCCCGACCGACGACCTGTTCCCGGAGGAACGTCGCGTGTTCGAGACCGCCGCCGCCTGGTACCTCGCGCTGTTCGGGGACCAGCCGATGATCGTCACCGATACCGAGACCCACGACTTCGAGACGATCGCGGTCCGGACCGGGGTCCGGCTCATCGGTGGGGCGGGACTCGCGCTCGAGTCCGAGACCGGCCAACGCGAGCTCCGACTGCTCTCGATCGGCAACCGCTCGACCGAGGAACTCCTCGACTCGCCCTCGGCCCGGTTCGCACTGCTGCGCCGAGCCGCGTGGACCCGGCTGGGACCGCTGCGGGTCGTCCGGGTCGATCTCCTCGGCGGTTGGTCCATCAGCGAAGAGACGGACGGTCTGGCGATCTGGGACGACCTGCGCGACTGGCTCGTGGAGCGGGTCGCGGTGATCGGTGACGTCGCCGACAAGCGGGCACCCCACGCGGGCTGGGAGTGCGCCCGGTGTCCCTACATCGCGGGCTGCGCAGCACTCCGATGAGTCGGGAACGGTTGCTGCCCGAGATCGTGGCGATCTCGCCGAGCGCGATCGACGACTGGGAGCGGTGCCCGCGGCTGTACCTCAACCGTCATGTGCTGCGCCTGCCTGCGAGTGACGAAGGGGCGGGCGCGTCGATCGGCAACCTCGTCCACGACCTGCTGCGGTTCCTGCACGGCGTCGGCGACTGCCACGACACCGAACTCCAACGGTC
>JBBQXR010000196.1:0-6644 GCA_038209455.1 Acidimicrobiia bacterium | reverse complement strand
AGTGCCTGTACTTCACCCTCGTGCAGCCTCGGCATCCGCCGCGGTCCGGCCGGACGTCAGCACTGTGCACGTGCCGGCCGGCGATCCCGAGAGGCCTACGACCCTGGGATCAGCGGGGCCGGGTTACGACACCGCAGCCGTTTGGTCCTCGAACCGACCCAAGCCGTAGTCACCCTTGATCGTGGTGCGGTGCATGCAGCGGCCGTGCTCGGGGGACATCCCCGACACCGAGTGCAGCACCCGCCAGTTGTCCCAGATGAGCATGTCGGTCGGGCGCCACTGGTGGAAGTAGCTGAGGTCACGCGCGACGTCGAAGATCTCCTCGCACACCTCGGCGAGGAGCGCGTCGCCCTCGGCATCCTCGTGACCGACGAGCCCCTTGGCCATCCACGGCGACACGTGCAGCACCTTCTCCCCGGGCGCGCGCGTCCACACTGCAGGGTGCAGCGCCCGGGGTCGGTCGGCGAACTCGGTCATCACGGCTTCGGCTTCGCGCGAGGGCACGACTTCCTCGAAGTCTGCCGGGCGGCCGAAGCGGAGGTTGTCGAGGATCACGTCCATCGCGTAAACCACGGTCTCACCCGCAATGCGCTCGCGGAGTTCTGGCGAGATGGCGTCGTACAGCGCGATGCCGTCGACGAAGCCCGTGAGCCCGCCCTCCGGCGCGACCTCGACCGCGCGCAGCACTCCGGCGCGGTTGAGTTCATCGTTGTAGCAATGGTCGAAGTGCCACGGGAGCCACTGCGAGAGCACCTCACCGCCGAGCCGGACCATGCCCGGCTGGTTCGGCTCGTGACGGATCTCGATCACACCCAACTCGCCCCCGGCGCGCGGGGTCGCCTGACTCGGATGGTCCTTGAGCGGACCGAACACCGTGCTCACCGCAACCTGCATCTGCGGGGTCGGCTCGACGTCCGTGAACACGAGAACTCCGTACCGCTCGAACAGTTCGTTGAGTTCGGCCCGCACGCCGTCGTCGGCCGCGGCCTCGCGGGTGACCCCACCCACCCGGGCACCGAAGCCGATGTCGGCGCGGATCGTCTCCACCTGCAGCGTCATGATCCGTTCCCTTCGGGCGCCGAAGCACCGATCGTACGATCCGCCCACACGACAAGTTGTGGCACCAACCGCGGCCACCGCACGAAGAGCGAACCGGCCTCCGCGACCCCAGCGCGACGCTCGTTCCATTCGTCGTCACCCCATGGCGGTTCCACCAGTTCCGCGCCGGGCAGGCCCGCAGCGAGCGCTTCGGACGTGGCGCGGGTGTGGGACATGTCCGAAGTGCCACTGCGGAACACCAGGATCGGAACGGCGAGCCGCGCGATGTCGCCCGGCTCGAGTCCGGGCACGAGAGCGTCGTCGCACGGGCAGTAGGCGAGTGACCAACGGTCCATCACCTCGAGGAACTCCTGCCGGTCCATGGCAAGCATGCGGTCGCGGTTGGACGGGTTGCTCGCCAGCGTCTCCTGCCACTGATCGAGCGCAACGACGGCTTCCATGCCCCCGTGCCACGCGGCGTCGGTCGACGGCATGCAGTAGTAGTTCGCGAGTTGGAGCAGGCCGGGGACTCCCCCGCTGATCCACCACATCGCGAGTCCGGCCGTCACGTCCGGATTGCGAGCCGCGGTGAGGAGCGAGACGCGCGCACCGCCCGATCCGCCGGCGATCACGGTCGGGCCGCGATCGAGATGCCGGAGCAACCCACCCAGCGCCTCGGCCTGGACCTCGGACTCCGACGGCCCACGGAACACGACCGACGACGCTCCGCAGTTCGGCCGGTCCCATGTGAGGACCTGGCGACCGGTATCCGCAAGCGACCGCGCCATCGCGATGAGGCCGGAGTCGTCCTTGGTGAACCGGCCACCCGGCGTGAGCACCCAGGGCTGCCCTTCGCCCACCAACTCGTAGGCGATCTCGATCCCGTCCACCTTCGCGACCGGCATGTTCGACTCCCCCGTTGCCGACTGCCGTTCTACCAAGGATCCGACCCATCCGCGGCGGGTCGCTCGACACGCCAGAATGCGCCGTCGTATCAAGACCGAGCCGAGGAGCGCACCATGTCGGACCACACGTACAAGGTCACCGAGATCGTCGGGACGTCACCCGACGGCATCGACGCCGCGGTCAGGAGCGGTGTCGCTCGGGCATCGGACTCGCTGCGCAACATCGGATGGTTCGAGGTCACCGACATCCGGGGCCATGTCGACGACGGCGCCATCGCGCATTTCCAGGTGACGATGAAGGTCGGCTTCCGCCTCGACGACGAGTGATCGACGTCGTCGAGCGCGCCCTCCGGCACGCGCGCCGTTCACTGAGCCGCAGCCGGTGGTTGGGTCGCCTCCACGACACGGCCGGAGTGCCCACTTCGGCGTCGACGACACCGGGTCTGCTCATCATCCAGATCGACGGACTGTCCGCGGGCCGCCTGCGTGACGCCGTCGCCGGAGCACGGATGCCGTTCGTCGCCCGGCTGCTGGCCGCGGGTGAGGTGGAGATGGTGCCGTTCTACACCGGCCTGCCGTCGACCACCCCGGCGGTGCAGGCCGAGTTGTTCTACGGCGTCGAGATGGCGGTGCCGGCGTTCACCTTCGTCGACCATGCAACGAGCCGGCTCATGCGCATGTACCAGCACGACGCTGCCGCACTGGTGGAATCGCGGGCTGCCGCGGCGTCGTCGGGATCGCTGCTGGCCGGGGGTGCGTCGTACGCCAACGTCTACGCCGGTGATGCGGCAGACGCGCGGTTCTGCATGACGTCGCTGGGCATCGGCGACGTTCTGCCGCACCACTTCCGGTGGCAGACCCCGCTGGTGATCCTCGCCTACATCCCGGCGTTGATCCGCGTCACGGCGGTGGCCCTCGGGGAGTTCGTCGATGCGCCGCGCGATCTCGTGCAGGGACTTCGTGCCGGAGAAGACCGCGGGTCCGAGATGAAGTTCGTCCTGTCGAGAGTCGTGGTCGGCACGGTCCTGCGCGAACTCAGCGTCCTCGGCATGTCGGTCGATCTGGCTCGTGGCCGGCCCGTGGTGCACGGCAACTTTCTCGGGTACGACGAGAACGCCCACCGGCGCGGTCCCGATTCGGCGCTCGCGCTCGGCGCCCAGCGCGCAATCGACGGCAGCATCGCTCGCCTCTGGCGGGCTGCTCACCGATCGGAAGCTCGGGCCTACGACGTCTGGATCATCTCCGACCACGGCCAAGAGGCCACCGACTCCTACATGGCAGTGCACGGCGAGACGGTGGCGGCGGCTATCCGCCGGGTCGCGGTAGAGCTCGGAATCGTCGGGGACGATGCCGCGACGACGGATGCGTCGCTCGGGGGCGTCGGCCAGCAACGTGCTCGCCTGCTCGGCGAACGCCTCATCGCCCGCATCGTGCCCGGGCTGGACGTCTCTGATGTCCACCACGAGCCCGGCGCACTGACCGTGACTGCTCAAGGCCCGGTCGGTCACATCTACGCGCCGCGTCCGCTGTCGGACGCGGAGTTGGACACCTTCGCGACCGCCCTCGTCGAACGTGCCGGAGTCCCGATGGTCCTCCGCCGGGGCGCCGACGATGACACCGTGTTCGCGCACACCGCCACGGGCCGATCGGTGCTCCCGGACGACTCCGGCATGGTGCTCGGGGTCGGCCATCCCTATCGCGACCAGGTGGCCGCGGATCTCATCGCGCTGTGCCATCACCCCGACGCCGGCGCCCTCGTCATCAGCGGGTGGCGGCTCGAGGGCACGTCGATGAGCTTCCCGTTCGAACACGGCGCCCACGCCGGGCCGGGACCGGAGGAGACCGACGCGTTCGCGCTGATCCCGACCGACACTCCGCTGGCCCGCGACGCAACGGTGCGGCCACGCGACCTGCGACGCGCCGCGTACGCCGTGCTCGACGGCGACCGGCACCGGCCGTCCACCGCGCGACCACCACACTGCGTCCGCATCCTGACCTACAACGTCCATGGCTGCGTCGGACTCGACGGTCGCCTGTCCCCCGACCGCATCGCGCGAGTGATCGCCCGACACGACCCCGACATCGTCGCCCTCCAGGAACTCGACGTCGGCCGATCGCGGAGCGGACACCTCGATCAGGCGCGCGCAATCGCCGACGCGCTCGAGATGTCGCTCGAGTTCCACCCCACCGTCACCGTCGCCGAGGAACAGTTCGGCGATGCCGTGCTCAGCCGCCATCCGATCCGTCGGGTCCGCGCGGGAGCCCTGCCGGGGATCGGACTCGAACCACGCGGCGCCATCTGGGTGGAAGTGGAGGTGCCCGGCCTCCCCGACGGGTCCCCGGTGGTCCAACTCTTCAACACCCACCTCAGCCTGCATCCGCGCGAGCGGGCCCTCGCCGCCGAGGCGCTGCTCGGACCGCTTTGGCTCGGCGACCCGGCTGCCCGCCATGGCACCGTGCTCTGTGGCGACTTCAACGCGCTCCCCTGGTTCCCTTCGCTGCGCCGGTTCCGGCGCCGTCTCGTTGACGCCCAGGCCAGCCTCGACGGCCACCGCCCTCGTTCCACCTGGTTCGGGCGCTTCCCACTCGGGCGCATCGACCACGTCCTCGTCGATCCCAGTTGGTCGGTGCTCCGGGTCGAGGTTCCCGACGACACGCTGGCCCGCGTCGCGTCCGACCACCGACCCGTTGTGGTCGACATCGTTCCTCGGGTTCCCCTGCCTCGGCCCACCCCGGGACAAGCGCCCGAGGGCGGCCCGAGGAGTACGGTCCATCCCTGACACGCACGTCAGGTTTCGAGGCACCGGGGGTCGGAGTGGAACTGCCCAAGATCATCAGCGTGGACGATCACGTCGTCGAACCCGCCCACGTCTGGCAGACGTGGCTGCCCGAGAAGTACCGGGAGAAAGGCCCACGCGTCGAACGCAAGCGGTGGGGCAAGTTCCGCCTGAAGAAGGGCGCCAAGTACGAGATGACCGAGGACCCCGAGGGCGAGTGGGGCGACGCCTGGATCTACGAGGACCAGGTCATCTACGTCCAGAAGAAGTTCGTTGCCATCCCGAAATCCGCGACCGACGGTGACGACGTCTCGACCTTCGACAAGACCGTCATGACGATGACGGCCACCACCTACGACGACATGCGGCCGGGTTGTTGGGACGCCAAGGAACGCAAGAAGGACTTCGAGCTCAACTGGGTCGACGGCTCGTTGCCGTTCCCGACCTTCCCGCGGTTCTGCGGTCAGACGTTCAAGGAGGCCGACGACCGGGAACTCGCGCTGGCGTGTGTGAAGGCGTACAACGATTGGATGGTCGAGGAGTGGTGCGATCCCGCCATCGGGATCAACATCCCGCTGTGCATCATCCCGTTGTGGGACCCGGTACTCGCGTCGCAGGAGATCCAACGCAATGCCGCGCGCGGTGTGCGCGCGGTCTGTTTCTCGGAACTGCCGACCCGCCTCGACCTGCCGAGCGTGCCCAGCGGTCACTGGGATCCGATGCTCGACGCGTGCAACGACACCGGCCCCACGTTGTGCATGCACGTCGGATCATCCTCGACCGACCCGTTCTCGTCGCGGGACGCCCCGCCGGGAGTGGGCAGCATGGTCGGGTTCAACAACTCGATGGCCTCGCTCGGCGACTACCTCTTCGGCGGGATCATGCACCGCTTCCCGAAGCTGAAGATCGCGTACTCGGAGGGCCAGATCGGATGGTTGCCGTACGCGCTCGAACGGGCCGACACCGTGTGGGAGGAACACAACGCGTGGCAGAACTCCAAGCGGCTCTGCCCCGACCCACCGTCGAGCTACTACTACGACCGCGTCTTCGGCTGCTTCACGTGGGATCGCCACGGCGTTCGCTCACTCGACGAGGTCGGTGAGAACAACATCTGCTTCGAGACCGACTACCCGCACACCGACACCACCTGGCCGAACTCCAAGGAGTACTGCGAGAAGATGCTCGAGGGTGTCGGGACCGACGAGCAGAAGTACAAGATCCTGCGCGGTAACGCCATCCGGATGTTGGAGCTCGACCGCATCTGACGGGCGCGGCTCGTCCTGCATCCGGTGGCGGACCGGACCACGAGGCCGACCCGCGACGAACTCCGTTGCGGGTCAGTTTCGAGTCGGCGCCGCGCGGGTACCTCACGGGTCCCCCCAAGAGGAGCGACGAGATGTCAACCGACTCGAAAGTCACCAAGGATCTCATTCAGACGTGCCGGGACGGCCAGGAAGGTTTCGCGAACGCCGCCGAAAAGCTGACGAGCGACGGGCGCGATGACCTCGCGAACCGGTTCCACGAGTTCTCCCACCAGCGTGCGGATTTCGCAGCCGAACTGGAGAAGTTGGCCGCCGAGTACGGCGAGGACGACAGCAAGTCGAGTTCTGCTGCCGCCGCGATTCACCGTGGCTGGATGAGCGTCAAGGACGCGATGTCCGGTTCGGATCCTGCCGGCGTCCTCGACGCCGCCGAGCAGGGCGAGGACCACGCCAAGTCCGAGTACGCCAAGGCGCTCGAGGAGGACCTCTCCCCCAGCCTCAAGGCAGTCGTCCAGCGTCAGTACTCCGCAGTCCAATCTGCGCACGACACGGTGCGTGACCTACGGGATGCGCAGGCCGCCTGAGTATTCCGATTGCGAGTTCCGATTGCGACGAGCGGCTCCCCAGGGAGCCGCTCGGTCGCGTTCGGTCACCTATGCAGG
>JBBQXR010000195.1:0-6672 GCA_038209455.1 Acidimicrobiia bacterium | reverse complement strand
GATCCGGAAGACGCGACGGTGCAACGGAGAGATTCCGCAGTCCGAAGTGACGGCTAGCGGCCGTGCACCTCCAGGGTCCCACGTTGATCATGCATGTGATGGACCACCCCCTTTCTCTGGTACCGAATTCGTACCACGCGGGGGTGGGTGGCGGCGAGGTTATTCCGACCCATCTTCGTGACAATCGTGGGTCAGGCCCGAGGGTCGGGGCTTCCGGTGGCGTCGTCTTCGTCCACGGGTCGACCGATCGCCCCGATGAAGCGCAAGTAGTCGAGCTGACATTCCATGACCGGCTCCACCTGCTCCGGCAGGTACTCCTCACCGGTCTCTGCACAGCGTTCGATGATGTACGCGACGGTCTCCTCGGGGGCCAGCAGGAGTGGCACCGGGATCTCGCGTGACTTGCTCGTGCCGTTGCGCGAGACACCGCGCTGCGCGAAGAACTCCATCTGCGCCGCGATGATGCGCGCCACGTCCTTCTCCGTCAGCGTGGCCGCGACGATGTCCTCGAGGTGCTCGACAACCCAACCGAGCGCATCGTCGGGATCGAACACCGCGTCGGGCGGCTGGTCACTGAGCCGCGCCGCTTCCCGGAACACCAGTGCCGCGGCGATGGCGAGCACGATCCCGATGACGGCGAACGTCGCGACCCAGATCACCCGTCACCCCGGAGGTCGAGACGGGACGTCAAATGCCGATGCGCTGTGCGAGCAACTCGCGGTGGTAGGTGGCGTCACCGAAGAGAATTTCCGACGACTTGGCGCGCTTGAAGTACAGGTGCGCGTCGTGCTCCCACGTGAAGCCGATGCCGCCGTGGATCTGGATGTTCTCCGCGGCACTGTGGAAGTACGCGTCCGAGCTGTAGGCCTTGGCGAGCGACGCCACCACCGGCAGCTCGTCGTTGTCCTCGGCGGCCGACCAGGCCGCGTAGTACGCCGCCGACTTCGCCGACTCGGTCTCGAGCAGCATGTCCGCGCACTTGTGCTTGATCGCCTGGAACGAACCGATCGGGCGGCCGAACTGCACGCGGTCCTTTGCGTACTGCACCGACTCGTCGAGCACGTATTGCGCGCCACCGACCATCTCGTTGCACAGCCCGACCGCCGCCTGGTCGAGGGTCTTCGACAACGCGTCCCAACCGGCACCGGCCGTGCCCAACAACTGCGCCTGCACGCCGTCGAACTCGAGCTTGGCCTGCTTGCGGGTCTGGTCCATGGTGGCCAGCGCGGTACGGGTGAGGCCCGCGGCGTCACCGTCGACGGTGTAGAAGGAGATGCCGTCGGTGCCGCTGGTCCCGGCTGCGCGAGCGGCCACCACGATCAGGTTGGCGATGTGGCCGTCGAGCACGAACATCTTGGTCCCCGAGAGCGTGGCGCCGTCACCGGACGGCGTGGCCTCGAGCGTGATGCCCGCCGCGTCCCACTTGCCGTTCGGCTCGGTGAAGGCCAGCGTCGCGATCGTCTCGCCACTCGCGATGCCCGGCAGCAGCGCCGCCTTCTGGTCTTCGGTGCCAGCGTTGAGGATCGCGTTGGCCGCGAGCACCACTGTGGAGAAGTAGGGGGCGCACAGGAGTGCCCGCCCCTGCTCCTCGAGCACGATGCCGAGTTCGACCCAACTGAAGCCCTGGCCGCCGTAGGCCTCCGGGATATGCAGGCTCTGGAGTCCGAGCTCGTTGGCCATCTGCGACCACACGGCCGGGTCGTAGCCGTCGGTGGTCTCCATCAGGCGACGCACCTCGGTTTCGGGGCTCTTGGCTTCCAAGAACTTCCGCACGGCGTCGCGCAGTTGGTCTTGCTCTTCGGAAAAGGCGAAGTTCAAGGGAGTTCCTTCCTCAGCGGGCTCACGCGGGATACCGAGCACCCGCTCACCGATGATGTCTCGTGGCGTCGCACTTGCACCGGCGGGACTGGAGTCAAGCATGTGCACCACGGCCACCGCCACCCCGGGCAGACGCATTCTGGCCATGCAGAACGGCCTCTGGAGAAACGTGGTCCGGGCCCACGGAGTGACTCGCGCGCCAGTGGGCCCCACTGAGGACATGACCGCCGGGAATGCGAGCGAACGAGCCATCCGGACGTGACCAACGTCCCGGAGACGCGGTCGCACCCGACAGGTAGGTTTTCCTTCGATGCATCCTGCGCACTACGAGACCTCGGACGTCCGGATCGACAAGTACGTGGTCGGACCGTTCGAGAACAACGTGTTCGTCATACGGGACAAGGGCTCGGGCGAGGCACTGCTCGTCGATGCCGCCAACGAACACGCGCTCCTGCTCGACGTCTGCCGGGCGACCGGAGTCCGGCGGGTACTCACCACTCACGGCCACTGGGACCACATCCAGGCGGTCACCGCGGTTCGGAACGCGGGCATCGAGGTCGGGATCGCCGAGGCTGACGCCGCCATGCTGCCCAGCTACGACTTCACCATCGCGGACGACGACGTCGTGACCGTGGGCGACCTCCGGCTCCGCAGCATCCACACCCCCGGCCACACCCGAGGCTCCACGTGCTTCCTGCTGGAAGGCCACCCGGTGGTGCTGAGCGGCGACACCCTCTTTCCCGGCGGAGCCGGCAACACGGCCACCGAGGGCGCCAGCTTCGAACAGATCATCGAGTCGATCGACCGCCGCCTCTTCACACTCCCGCCCGAGACCTTCGTGCTCCCCGGCCACGGGCTGGACACGACGGTGGGCGGCGAGCGACCCCACCTCGACGAGTGGGTCGAGCGGGGATGGTGAACCACACCGTCCGCTGTAACGAATCGCGCGCATCGGGGACGAGAGCCGCGATGCTGTTCGGAACCGTTTGGAATGCGCCGGCCCGAAACCTGGTTTGGGTCGCTGCGCATTTTGGATACCGATAGGACCTGTATGCCCTCCCCGCGACCGACCTTGACGATCGCCGCCGCCTCGGCGGTGATCCGTGAAGCGGGCTTCGGCGTCCGACCCCCGGGCATGGGGCTCGAGCTCGAATGGTTCGTCACCCGGGACGGCGTCGCGGTCACCGACATCCCCACGATCCACGCCGCGGTCACGACCGGTGGCCCCCTCCCCCACGGCAGCCGCATCACCTTCGAACCCGGCGGCCAGATCGAGATCAGCGCACCACCGTCGCCGGACGCGGCGAGCGCGATCCGCGGCGCGGAGCGTGATGCACGCGAGGTGACAGTTCGGCTCGCCGATGCCGGTATGGCGGCGGTCGCGATCGGACTCGACGCCGGCGCGCCGCGCCCCCGGGTCGTCGACGAGCCGCGGTACCGGGCGAGGGACGTGGACTTCAGCCGCGACGGCTCGGCCGGCGCGCAGATGATGCGCGCGACCGCGTCGATTCAGATCAACCTCGGATTCGCGCCGGATCCGGTCGCGGCTGCGGCACAGTGGGAACTGGCACACGACCTGGCACCGATCCTGGGCGCGGTCTTCGCCCATTCGCCGCTGTTCGATGCACGGCCGAGCGGTTGGCAGTCGACGCGCCTCGCCGTCTGGTTGGCGCTCGACCCGGCACGGACCGGGCCGGTTGCCGCACACGGCAACGCGTCGGACGACTGGACGCAATACGCACTCGACGCGCCGGTCATGCTGCTCCACACGGGCGACGACTGTCTCGTCCCCGACCCGGCGATGACCATGCGTCATTGGATCGAAGCCGGCCATCACGCCGGCCACCCGACGGTCGACGACGTCGCGTACCACCTCACCACGTTGTTCCCGCCGATCCGGCCGCGTGGCTGGCTCGAACTCCGCATGCTCGACGCGCTGCCCGACCCGTGGTGGCAGGTGGCGGCGGCGATGTCGATCACCGCGCTCACGGACCCTGCGCTCGTTGCGGAACTCACCCCGATCGTCCGGGGCTGTCGCGATCTCCGTCTGACCGCGGCCTGGTGGGGCGTCCACGACCCGGCGCTCGGCGCGACGGCATGCCGGGTGGTCGATGCCATCCTCCCCGCGCTCGACGACCACGGCCACGAACCCTCCGTCGTGGCCGACGCCCACGAGTTCGCCCGCCGTTACGTGCGACGCGGCCGATCCCTCGCGGACGATCGCCTCGCCGCGTGGCGCGGCTCGGGCGCGGTCGCACCGGCCGCCGAGCCGGTGCCGGCTGCCGGGCGTCGATGACCCCGCACTCCCTCGGGCAACTCACCCAGGCGCGCGCCCGGACCCTCGAACTCCTCGCGCCACTCGATGACGACCTCTTGTGCGCGCAGCACTCGCCGCTGATGTCGCCGCTCGTCTGGGATCTCGCCCACATTGCGCACTACGAAGAGTTGTGGCTGCTCCGGGAACTCGGCGCCGGCGAGCCGACCGACCCGAGCTTCGACGACGTGTACGACGCGTTCCGGCACCCCCGGGCCGAGCGCCCCCTCCTCGACATCCTCGATCCCGAAGGTGCCCGGTCGTTCTGCGAGTCGGTGCGGAGTCGAGTGGCGGCGGCAATGTCCACTCCTGCGGACGCCCGCATCACTCGCCTCGTCGACCATGACTTCGTCTACGGCATGGTCGCCCGGCACGAGCATCAGCACGTGGAGACGATGCTCGCCACCATCCAACTCATGGCGGACGGTGGACCCGAGGCCGCGGGCGACGGGCCTGGTCTCGGCGCCGCCGAGGCCGTCGCGTCCGTTGATGTCCTGATCCCGGCCGGTCCCTTCGTGATGGGGACCGACACCGACCCGTGGGCCTACGACAACGAGCGCCCCGCGCACGCCGTCGACCTCCCGGCCTTCCGCATCGACGTCACCGCCACCACCAACGCCGAGTACGCAGCGTTCGTCGACGATGGCGGCTACGACGATCCGGGCCTGTGGTCGGACACGGGCTGGAAGTGGCGCCAGGAGGCCGACCTCACCGCACCGGAGTTCTGGACCGCGACCGCCGGCGGGTGGCACCGCCGCCGCTTCGGCCGGGACGAGGTCCTGCCTCCGGCCGAACCCGTGCAGCACATCGGTTGGTACGAAGCCGATGCCTACGCGCGCTGGGCGGGCAAGCGCCTGCCGACCGAAGCCGAATGGGAGAAGGCGGCGAGCTGGGATCCCGGGGACGGCATCGGTGTGAAGCACGCGTCGGCCGGGATCGGACCCGATGAGATCCCCGACGCCGCGCTCTGGGGATCGACCGCACGGTGGGGCCCCGACGACGTCGGTGCCCATCCCCACGGTGCGACGCCGACCGGTGTGCTGGACATGATCGGCGGCGTGTGGGAGTGGACCGCCTCCGACTTCGCCGCCTACCCCGACTTCACCAGCTTCCCCTACCGCGAGTACTCCGAGGTCTTCTTCGGTCCCGAGTACAAAGTGCTGCGCGGCGGATCCTGGGCGACCGATCCCACCGCCGTGAGCACCACGTTCAGGAACTGGGACTTCCCCATCCGCCGCCAGATCTTCAGTGGCGTCCGCTGCGCACGAGACGCCTGAACGATGTGCCGCCACCTGGCGTACATCGGCCCACCGCGCCGCATCGGCGAGCTCCTGTTCGACGCGCCGCACTCGCTCCGCGAGCAGGGCGAGGGCCCGCGGGAGATGGTGGTTGCGAAGGACAACCCGGACGGGTGGGGTGTCGCGTGGTGGGACCCCGACGCACGGGAGCCCCACCACTACCGCACGACGACTCGCATGTGGGACGACGACGGATTCCGCGACGCCGACCAGTCCGCCACCGCGATACTCGGCGCGGTCCGCAAGGCGTCGCCGAACACCGACCTCGACCCGGTCAACAACGCGCCGTTCGTGGCCGGGACCCGCGCCGGTGCGGTGGCGTTCTCGCTGAACGGGCACGCGCTGCACGCGTCGTGCGCCGATCGTGTGCGCAGTGCCCTTGACCCGGACGCGCTGCTCGTGGGCAACACCGACTCCGAGATGCTCTTCGCCATGGTGCGCTCACGAATCGCGGCCGGCACCGACCCCGTCGACGCCGTTGCCGCGGTCCATCACATCATCGATCCCGGCCCCGACGTCTACGTGAATCTGCTCCTCGTGATGACCGGCCTCATCGTCGCGACCACCTGGCAGCACTCGCTGTACGTCGACCGCACCGACGACGCCACCACCGTTTCGTCCGAACCACTCGACTCGCGACCCGTCTGGACACGGGTCCCCGACGCGAGCCTGCTCGTCGCGTCGCCCACCGCTCTCACGATCTCGCCGCTCGAAGGATTCCGATGACCACCGAAACAGCCACCGAAACGGCCACCGAAACGGCCACCGAAACGCTGCACGTCGACAGCTACCTCACCCCGGCGGATCTCCGCACCGCGCTCACCGCCGACGCGCGCCGCGGGCTGACCGCGACGCCGAAGGACCTGCCGCCGAAGTACTTCTACGACGACCACGGTTCGGATCTCTTCGACCAGATCACGCGCCTGCCGGAGTACTACCCGACGCGGCGGGAGCGGTCGATCCTGATCGACCGGGCCGACGCCATCGTCACGGCGAGCGGTGCCACCACCCTCGTGGAGTTGGGATCGGGCACCTCGGAGAAGACGCGGATCCTGCTCGACGCGTTCCACCGCGCGGAGTCGCTGCACACGTTCGTGCCGTTCGACGTGTCGGAGGCGACGCTGCGCGACGCAGCCCGAAGTGTGGCCATCGAATACCCGGGCGTGGGCGTGCACGCAGTGGTCGGCGACTTCGAACGGCATCTCGCGCACGTGCCCGCCGACGGCCACCGCATGGTCGCGT
>JBBQXR010000194.1:0-6678 GCA_038209455.1 Acidimicrobiia bacterium | reverse complement strand
ATCAGGGCTACCCACCCCTGCCCCGCCGGGTCACGTCTTACCTCCGGCGCCCGGGGTCGCGTCCGCGCCCCGGGGCTCCGGCGCGCTCCGGCTTGGATTGGCTATGGCGCGCGGTGGTGCCAGCCGTGACCCGAGGGCGCGAACTCGGCGAGGGAGAACGCCTTGGTGCCCCAGACGACGAACCAGTCGAGGAGCACGACGTCGTGGGCGAGGACGGCGCCGCGCATCTCTTCGTAGACGAGCTCGTCGCCCGGGCGATCAGCGGGGAACTCTCCGGTGCGATTGCTCACGACGATCAGCGACCACTCACGGTCGACGGACTGCGCCAGGAGATCCACGCACGCGGCCAGCGGCTCGTCGGGCGCGAGTGGCACGACCAACTCCAGCCAGCCCGCGGGGTCGAAGCCGAGGACGACGTCGATCCCGGGCTCGAGGCGGCGGGCGACCACTGCGCACAGGGCCGGCCCGTCGTCCGGCCCGGTGAGCCGCCATCCCGTATCCACCCACGGATCGGAGGGTTCGGGTCTGACGCGCGCGGCGCGAGCGTGACGGCGGGGTGAGGTGGACATCGGAACTCCAGGGCGTCGGTGACGTGCGGCGGCACGCCGGACGCATGCGGATCACCCCGAGGAGGCTCGGATCCATCGTGCCACCAGGGTGTGACAGCGAGGGCGCCGGGACGTCAGTGGTTGAGGGCGCGCTGGAGGTCGGCCATCTCCTGTTCCAACTTCGCCACCCGCTCACCGAGCACGTCGGACGAGCTGTGCAGCGCGGAGTCCAGGTTGCGGATGTCGTCGCGCAGTGACTGTTCGAGGCGGGTCAGATCGCGGCGCTCCGCGTCACTGAGTTTCGTCTCGACCCCAGCCAGTCGGCCGCTCAGGTTCGCGAGGGAATCGTTGCTGCGCTTCTCGAACTGCGCGAGGTCGGAGCGGTTCTGGCGTTCGAGCCGGTCGAGGTCACGAGCGGTGGACCGGTCGAGGCTCTTCACATCGGAGCGGAGGCCGCGGCTGACCGCGTCGACGTTGTGGTTGACGTCGTGCTGCACCGTGGAGAAGAAGTTGTCGACGCGATCGACGGCGTGAGGAAGCAGCAACGCCGCACCCACGCCGAGCAGGACCGCGATCCCACCGAGCATGGTGCCGATGACGGCACGCGACCGGCCACGAGGGTCCGTGTCTTCGCGGGTCCGGCGCAATCCGAGGATGCCGACGACGACCGCGCACACTCCGAGCACGATCGCCGCGGGATACCAGATCACTGTGACACCGAGGGCAACGCCTGCTGCGCCGAGCACGAGCGTGACCATTGGGAGTGTTGACGGCGCGGTGCGAGAACCGCTCTCGTCGGTGTTCGTTGTGTCGGAGGGAGCCGATCCGATCTGCACGGGGGACGCGACCGACACCGTCTCCGTTGGCTCGTTGCTCGTGGTCTGCTCGTCCGTCGTCGGCCGTGAGGTCGGCATCGCATCTCATCGACGGCTGCCGCCCTCCGCTTCAGGCCTTTCTGGGATGAGAATCGGGGTGGGACGGCGCGATGGAACCCCGACATCGGCCGATCGGGTTCACAACCCGATGGTCGCAATCCGTCTTCGCTGCAGCGCGCACCATTTGACCGGCGGTTGACGTCTCGACCGGTACCTTCGCCGTCGGTCATTGGAGTGGAAGGTCATTGATGCCATCAACGAGTCCCCGGGGTGTCAGACGTCTCGTCGCGGCGATGGCGGTCCTGGCATGCACCGTTGCAGCCTGCTCCGGCACCGGGTCGAGGGTCGGGACGCCCCGCCGACCGCGAGCGATCGCCGCTGCGCCGATCGTGGCCGGCAGCGGCGCGGCGGTCGACCCGATCCCCCTCACCGCCTCGACCTGTCTCGCCAGGCCTCCCACCCTCATCAACCAGATCGGCGGTGAGGTCGCAACGCCGGTCCGCGCCGACGCCCCGCTCGACTCGACGACCTACGACGCCCGCTCCGCGACCTTTGCCGGCGACGGCCAGGTGGATCCGGCGACCGGCAATGCCGCGATCTATCCGCTGCTTTTCGGGAAGGCACAACCGGCTACGGGTCTTTGCGTGATCGGAGGCTCGGTCCCCGGAACCCTGAGCCGAACCATGACCTGGCCCCAACTGAAGGCCGAGCAGCCCCAATCCGACGGGCGGAAGATCTACTTCGATGCCGCAGCCGTCACCGAGTACGCCCGCGGTGATGCGCCGCATCTGATCGACGGCTTGCGCGTCGACGATGTCGCCGATGGCGTCGCCGCCCGCGGTTCGCTTCCCAAGGGAGGAACGGTGCCCCTCGACGGTGGCAACTTCGACGTCCGCAACGTCTATTTCACCGCCGTGCACGACGATTGCGTGGACGTAAACGACCTTGTATCGGGCGTCCTCTACGACAGTCTCCTCGACGGTTGCTACACGGGAATCTCGGAACGCCCCGACTCGGGGAGCCCACGGCTCGGACAGCACGCCCCGGCCGGACAGCAGTTCGTGCTCGACCACGTCCTCGTACACATGACGCGCTTCCCCGGACCGCACCCCACCGCTCAGTGTCCGAACGGTACGCCCTCCGGATACAACTCGATCTTCAAATGGTCAGATGGCGCGAACGAGCCAGTCATACGGGACACCGTGTTCCTCCTCGACGAGGCACCTTGCAGCGAGCGCTACTTCCCCTTCCCGGCCAACTCGCAGCTCAGCGGGGTCACCATCGTGTGGAACGGTCAAGGTCGGTGGCGCTGGCCGGTACCTTCGGGCGTCACGGTCACGACCCGGCACGCGGTCTGGGATCGCGCGCGGGCCATGTGGCTCACGCGCCACGGATGTCCCGACACCGGTCCGAACGTTGCCGCCACGACGAACCCGTGCACGCGGATGACCGACCCGACTCTGGGTACCCCGACCGCGCCGTAGATCGCATCGGAACCCCGGCCTGTCCGGGTCGGCCGGTGCGAGAGACCGATCTCAATCCGGGGCGGACAAGCCCTTAGGCATGCCGTCCAATCGCCGGTGGGGGAGGTCGCGGCGGGCGAGACGGTGACGATCACCGACCGGGGCCGACCGGTGGTAGTGGCCTTCTATCTGGAGACGTCCGCTGCGGTGAAGCTGGTGGTCGCCGAGCGGGGATCCACGGCGCTGCTGCGTTGGGTCTCTGAGCATGAGGACCGGATCGTGTCGAGCGATCTTCGCCGCACCGAGCTCCAGCGCGCGACCCGGCGTGGCGCGCCAGGCGAGATGGAACGGGCGAGAGCGGTACTGGAGTCGATCGCCGTCCTGACGCTCGTCCGCTCCACGTTCGAGCGGGCGGCGGAGCTCGAACCGGATCTACTGCGGAGCCTTGATGCGTTGCACCTTGCCGCTGCACTCGAACTCGGCGACGACCTCGAGGGGATCATCACCTACGACGATCACCTCGCGGACACCAACGGGTCGACAGCAGCCCATGCGAAAGCTGCTCGCTGTGGCCTCCCTGATTCGGTGCGGCGCACACCGTTCTCAATCGGTGCGCGATCGACTCGGCCTTGGCCCGTTACCCACGTTCGGTTTCGTTGCGAACCCAAGACTCGGCTGCGTGCTCTTCAGCCCGTCGGGTGGTGCGACAGCCAGGCAGCCTTTGCATTGTCGTATCGGGCGGCGTTGCTGGTGATGACCGTGTCGGGGCACCGAGATTGCCACGCGGCTGTCGCCGGGAACGCGCCTGCTCCCTCCCAAACGATCACGTTCCCCGAACACGCCAACGGGCCCGTCGGCGGTTCGAGCGTCCCGTGGTTGGGTGGTTGGCGCGCCATGAACACGTTGTTCGTGAGGACCACCGGCGGCGCTTGACTCGACCACTTGAAGAATCCGCCCGTGCCGGGACTCGGCCCGCTGTACACCGAACGCATCGGTTCGAGCGCTCCGACATTGTGGTCGATCACCATGAGGTTGTGGCGACCGTCGAGACTCGACGACGCGGGCCGCGACGAGAACATCACGTAACACCCGTCGAGCAGGTTGTCGCGGATCAGACCTGTATGGACGTAGTCGTTCTCGATGCAGTCGTCGTGCACGTGTTGGATCCACGAACCCTCGATGTCGAAATCCTGCGCAGTGCCGCCCGCCCCGTCCCTCGGTTTGATTCCGTCCCCGGCGTTCACGACGTGTACCCCGAAGACGGTGAACTCGGGCTGCGAGAAGCGCAGACCGGCCCGGTAATGCCACTTGCTCCACCGGTCCGAGTCGGGCCACTCACCGATCATCACCCCTCCCACCATGCACGCTCCCGTCGCATCGCCGAGGAAACTCACCTGGTAGTCGCCGACCCTGGTCCATATCGCGCCGACCGCCTTGAGGGTCGAGCCAGCGGGAACGGGATCGACGCGAGCCGCCTGCAGACCGGTGACGGCGATCTGCGGCTTGGTCTGTTGGCACGTGACGGGCCGCGAGGGCTGACCGTTGCAGCCCGGCACGGCGAGGGGAAGGACCGCCAAAACCGCTAAGACGCCCCGCATCGGGCCTCCTCCCGCCGTCCGCTCGAAGCCATGAACTGACGACTTCTTCCTGCCTAAACCGTTGCACCCCTTAGGAGGTAAATACACCCTAATGTCCGGAGTGCTCCGGCACAAGCCCCAGGGCGGCAGGGAGATATGTCGCCCCCGCCCGCTACCCGCATTGAGCGTTCTCAGGCGATGTGGGATCGCCGGGCGCGTTACCAATCGTTCTCGAGATCAGTACGCGTTCTTCGAACTCAACGAGTCGTTTTGGAAACAGAACTGATAACGGTCGCCGAAGGATCCGCCCGCCTTGTTGTAGTAGATGCAGGACGAGTTGAGGTCCTGGCCGTTCAGAATGCCGCGCTGGACGAACTGCTGCGCGTCCTCTGGCGCCTTGCCAAGTCGACTGATGACGTCGACGCGCGATGAACCGAGTTGGACGGCATCGAACTGAGACGGGGTGATCGCGTGGCGTGCCTGTTCCGTGTTCAACACGTCGACTGCATGCTTGGCAGCCGTACCGATCACCGCCACGCAGCCGGCGAAACCGACCATCATGACCAAGAAGATTGCGCCGACGACCCACGGCCACTTCTTCTTCTGGATGTATCGCTTCCCGCAGCTCGGACACGTCGTCGCGGTCGTGTTGCTCTGCACGTGACAGTGGGGGCAGAGCTTCAGTGGAGTAGCTGCCGCCGCGTTTTGAGGTTGGGGAGCGGTGGCTTGTGTTGGAGGCGCACCTTCACCGGCAGCCGCCGTCGCTGTTGTGGCAAGGATGCTCTGGCTTGCGTCGGCGGGCTCCGATGAAGGCGCCGCGGCCACAACTGGGTCGACTGCCTGTTGCCCACCGCGCGCGACGTTCTCGGTCCATTGTGTGCCGTCCCAATACCGATGGTCATAGCGACCCATCGGGTCCGCGTACCAACCAGCTGGTGTTTCGATCGCCATGCCCACCTCCGCTATGTCCGCCGGGCAGAGGCGCGCGAGGGACGTGGCACGAACCTAGTCGGGGCTGCAGTAACGGTTGTCGAGAGAGCGCCTCTGGCCTACCGCGCGATCGATCTCGCGCCGCGCGACGGCCTTCTGCTTCGCGAGAGCACGAACGAAAAGGGCCCCGGCCGTCCTTTACGCAGCGGGCGGTCCGGTGGGAGTGCACGGGATCGAGGCCCTGCGTTCGACGGGAATTGATCCGGACTCGGCAGTCACCATCCGGTGAACGGGCTTGACGGCGCGCCACGTAGCCGAAGACCGGCACGCTGCTCCGGTTGCGGGTTACCAGTCGGACCTGGATTGGCGTGGACCGACCAAGTGTCGACCGTCGGGTCGGGTGCCCGATGGTCGCGTCCGTCGGGTGAACGCCCCGATGGTCGCCGGGTACACCGCTCTCCAGGCGCAGTTGGCGGCGGCTGCGGCCAAGAGTCGCCCAGGAATAGCCTCACCTTCGTGGGGCCGTCGTCACTTCCGGAAAGGCGGATGCGCGCTGCGGCTGCTGCGATCGTCAGCTCCGTAGTTGCGGCGGGTCTCGCCGCGACACTCGCTGCGGAGGCCGGCTCCGTTTGGCGGGCCCTTGGTCTGGCGGTCGTCAGCGGTGGAATCGTCGGCGGTGCGATCGTCTTGGTCGACAACATGCTCAGCCTTGCCGCAGACCAGCGCGGACAGCACGAATCATTGGTCGCTCGACTCTCGACGACTTCGGAGCTAGCAGGCATTGATCTGCGCCGCGAAGACCTGAAGGGGCTCTACCTCCCGGGGCGCTCAATCGTCGCGGGAAATCTTCGCGGTGCCGATCTTCGTGGGGCGAAACTGTTCTTCGCCGACGGGCGCTACGCGGATCTCGAGGATGCGGACCTCTCCGATTCTGACCTCAGCGGTTCAACATTCGCTGGGGCAAATTTCGCCGGCGCTTGCCTGCGTGGTGCGACTCTCGACGATGCTGACTTCACTGGAGCATGTATGCGGGGTGCCAATCTCGCCGGGACTTCGATTATCACTTCCCGGCTCGTAGGTGTTGATCTCACCGGCGCAGATCTGACAGCCGCCGTGATCTTCGATTCACACTTAGAAGGGGCGCGATTCGAGAACGCAGCAACGGACTTGGCGCGCATTTCAGCGAACGCTTTCGACTCCACCACGACCTGGCCGCCGTCGATGGTGATTGACCCGGCTGTCGAAGTCCATCAGCCGGATTTCGCAAGCATGAGTCTGCCCAACT
>JBBQXR010000193.1:0-6685 GCA_038209455.1 Acidimicrobiia bacterium | reverse complement strand
GGGGCAACCCGGACCCCGACGAAAGGCGCGTTGTGGCACTGACCTGGATTCGCACACACGACTGGGATGCCGACGACTGGCGGACGCGCTCACTGTGTCGGGACTCGAACTCCGACCTCTTCTTCCCCATCGGCGCCACCGGCATCGCGCTCGACCAGATCGATGCCGCGAAGGAGATCTGCCAGGTCTGTCCGGTGCACGGCCAGTGCCTCGAGTTCGCGCTGGCGACCAACCAGGAAGCGGGCGTGTGGGGCGGCACGACCGAGGACGAGCGTCGCAAACTCCGCAAGACCTGGCTCGCCGACCAGAAGGCCACCGGCGCATAATCGCGATGCGCACTGCGCCGGCTAGCCGTGCGCGTTGGTGCCGTGATCCATGAGTTGGGCCTCGAACCAGTCGTGGAGCGCCGCGACCAGCGCCGGGTCGACAGCTCGGTAGGTGATCCGTGCCCCACTCCGCATCGCGGAGTAGCGGACGTCGATCCGGTCGAAGCCTCGGCGAAGGGTGGCGATGCCGGGCATCTTCATGCCATGGATCGCCATGGGATCAGCGAAGTTCCCCGCCGAAAAGCGACGCGCTTCCTTGCGCAGGTGGGCGCGGATGAGGCGGATCTGCTGGGTGTCGTCTGCTTGTTTCGCGACCACCTGTTGCACGCCACCCGTCGGCGTCGCGCGGAAGACATGCGTCGTCCGCTCCTGGTCGAAGGGCATGACCGTGGAGCCGCGGGACTCGACCTCAGCCTGGCGATCTGCCGTGGCGCTCGATCCGCTCCCGCCACAGCCGGCGATACCGGCGAGCGCGATCGCAGCCACGAGCGCTGATCCGCCGCCCCGACACCACCGGTGACGAGTCGCCCGGCCGCGATCAGTCACGCCGAGACGGTGAACTCGGTGTGCATACCGGCCGCGAAGTGCACGTGGTCCATACCGCTCATCATCCCGTTTCCCATACCGCCGACGACGTTGCAGAACGCAACGTAGCGGCCGGCCCCGAACCGGAAGGTCCCCGAACGGGACGTCCCGGCCGAGACGTCGGCAATCTCGCCGACCTTGACCTTCGCGAGCCGATCCTCGTCGACGGAACCGTCGGACTTGGTCGGAAGCGATGCTGTGTCGGCGGCCCTCACGATCACGAGCTCGTGACTCATGTGGCCGACGTTCGTTGCGGTGATCGTCCGGCGTCCAGCGGCGAGCACCGGCTGGTCGGCAGTGATCGACCACTCGTCGAGCCGAAACTGGCCGGGCTTGGTCGGCACCGACGCGCTCGAATCGGCGCCCATTCCGCCGCACGCGGTGATGACCGACGCGAGGCCGACCAGAACGAGGAGTCGGCGCCTCATGCGACCGTCTCCGAGACGGCACCACCGAGCGCGCCGAGCGCGGCGACGAGGGCCTCGGCGGCTTCGGTGGCGAGCGCGGTGAATCGGGGGTCGGTCATGAGTTCACGTGGGTCGACAGCCGCGATGTGCGTGCCCTCCCCCGCCGGCGTCAAGACCACGTTGCACGGCAGGACCAGCGCAACCGAGGGATCGAGTTGCAACGCCTCCACCACGAGCTTCGGGCTGCACGCGCCGAGGATCTTGAGCGGCTCCCGCTCCAGTCCCATGGCCGCGCGGAGGTTCGCCGCGACGTCGATCTCGGAGACGACACCGAATCCTTGGTCACCGAGCGCGACACGGAGGGCCGCTTCCGACTCCGCCATCGTGAGATCGACGGTGGTGTGAATGCTGTGCATCAGGGCTCCTTGGGCTCCGCAGGTGGTGCTCGATCCGTCATCTTATACCCCCAGGGGTATAGTGCCACTATCACCGATACCCCCTTGGGTATCGGAAGTCGCCTCGGAGGACGAGTGACCGTGACCGCAACATCGAGCACCAATGCTGATCCATTGCCCGGACACGAGCCGTCGGCAGCACCCGACCCGCGAGCGTTGTTCTCACGGCTCGCAGCGACGATGGCGCGGCGGCGTCGCACCGTGATCGCGGTGTGGTTGATCCTGGCGTTTGCCGCCGCACCGCTCGCCCTCACCCTCACCGGTGCGCTCTCCGGAGCCGGCTGGGAGGCCCAGGGGTCGACTGCGCAGACGGTGCGGGACGAGCTCCGGCACGACTTCCCGGCGCTCGGTGCCGAGAACCCGGTGGTCGTCTACTCCCAAGCGGCAACGATCGCGAGCGATCCGTCCGGACTCGAGGCCCTCGTGCGCAGCCTCGCCCACGCCCCACGCGCCCGGTCCGTCGCGAACCCACTGACCCTCCCCAAGACCGCCGGGCTCATCGCCCGCGACGGCCGCACCGCAATCGTGCCCGTCGATCTCGCCGTCGGTGCCGACGCCAGCCGGCCGGTCGCGGCCGGCGCACTCGGTGCCTACGTGCAAGGGCTGTCACTCCCGGCCGGCGCCAAGGCGAACGTGACCGGTGAGTGGCCCGTGTGGAGCGACTTCAACACGGTCAACGCGGAAGCGCTGCATAAGGCGGAACTCGTCAGCGGGCTCCCGACCCTGATCCTCCTGTTCCTCGCCTTCGGGTCGCTCATTGCGGCCGGGATCCCGTTGCTCCTGGCCCTCGCGGGCATCGCGGTCGGCTTTGCGGCGCTCCACCTCCTCAGCCTCGTGACCCCGCTGTCGGTGTGGTCGATGAACTTCTCGATGATGATCGGCCTCGCGGTCGGCATCGATTACAGCCTGTTCATCGTCAGCCGCTACCGCGAAGAGCGGGTCGAGGGCAAGGACGCCGTCGCCGCGATCGAGAACACGCTCTCGACGGCCGGCAAGGCAGTGTTCTTGTCGGCGCTGACCGTGGTCCTGGCCCTGTCCGCGGTCTTCCTGGTCCCGGTGATGGTCTTCCGGTCGATGGCCCTCGGGATGATCCTGTCCGTCGTCTCGGTCGCGCTCGCTTCGCTCACCTTGCTCCCCGCGGTGCTGGTTGCGCTCGGCGACCGCATCCTCGTCACCCGCGGCACCAAGGATCCGGACATCGTCGCGGAAGGCAGATGGGCGCGCTGGACGGGGATCGCACTTCGCCGTCCGGGCGCGATTCTGGCGATCGGCCTCGTCGTGCTCGGCGCGCTCGCGCTTCCGGCGGTCGGCATGCACCTCGGCATGCCCGGTGCTCGCGTCGTCGACCAGGGCAAGACCAGCCGAGACGGGTACGACACCCTCGTGCGCGCCTTCGGCCCTGGGGCTGCGGCGCCGGTGTTCATCACCGTCCCGACTGCCGAGGCCGCACGGGTCGTGCACGTTGCGACCAGGGACCGCGCGGTGGTCGACGCCCGGGTCGTGACGCAACCCGCGGCGAACGGCCGGACCGTGGTGCGCGTGATCGGCGCGACGGCGGTGGACGACGCCAAGACCGGCGCACTCGTTCACCGCCTCCGAGACCAGCTCACCACCGCGGCACCCGGCGCTCGTGTGGGCGGACCCGCGGCACAGAATGCCGACCTGACCTCAGTCCTCACCGGCCGGGCACCGCTCGCGATCGGCGTCATTCTCGTGATGGCATTCGTGCTCCTGCTGCTGGTGTTCCGCAGCCTGGCCATCGCGGTTGCGAGCATCCTGATGAACCTCGTCACCGTGGGCGCCGCATTCGGCTTCGCGACGCTCGTGTTCCAACACGGGGTCGGCACCGGCATCCTCGGCATCCAGCATCAGGGGTTCGTCGATGCCTGGGCGCCGTTGTTCTTCTTCGCGCTGCTCTTCGGACTCTCGATGGACTACCAACTGTTCCTGCTCGCCGCGATCCGCGAGCGCTACGAGGCGACCGGCGACACCCACCGCGCGATCCGGGAAGGCATCGCCCGCACCGGCCGCCCGATCACGAATGCCGCGCTCATCATGATCGTGGTGTTCATTGCGTTCGGTGTGACCGGGCCGATCCCACCGACGGAGCTCGGTCTCACTCTCGCCATCGCGGTCCTCCTCGACGCCACCGTCGTCCGCGTGCTCCTGGTACCCGCCACGATGGCGTTGCTGGGTGAGCGCAACTGGTATCTCCCGAAGTGGCTCGGCCGCATCCTGCCCGTCGTGAAATTCAGCCACTGACATGGCGGCGTACGATGCAGCCGTGACGACCGCGAAACGTAAGCCCAACGCAGGGATGGAACTCGACCCCGAGGAAGTCGCACAGCTCCAGAAGCGCCTCCGTCGCATCGAGGGCCAGGTACGCGGGCTGCAACAGATGCTCGCCGACGAGCGCGACTGCCGCGACATCGTCACCCAGATCGCCGCGTCCAACAAGGCGCTCGAGCAGGTCGGCTTCCTCCTCGTCTCGGCCGGACTCACGTGGTGTCTCGAGGATCCCGAACGCTCCGCTGCGGCGGGGTACGACATCGCCGACGTCCAGAAGATGTTCCTCAAGCTCGCCTGAGTCAGCGAAAGAAGCCGACCATCGGGCGCACGGTCGTGTGGTCAGCTCGGTTCGACGACCCGGGTCGCAGACGCAGTGGCCAGTGGGATCCGCACGTGGAACCGGGTCCCGGTGCCGTTTTCGTCGGGACCCACTTCGAGGGTTCCACCCAGTTCCCCGGTCACCAGCGCCTGCACGATCGAGAGGCCGAGTCCCGTGGAGGTGTCGAGGCTGAACCCCTCCGCGAGTCCGATCCCGGAGTCGACGACGTCGACGTCGACCTCGCCGGCCTGGCGACGCAACCGCACCTGCACGGTCCCCGAGACCGGTTCGTCGTCCTCACCGTGCGGGAACGCGTGGTCGACCGCGTTCTGCATCAGTTCGTTGAGCACCACCGCGAGCGGAGTGGCGAGTTCGCCCGGGATCTCACCGGCGTCGCCGACCACCTCGAAGCGCAACCCGCCGTCACCCATCGAGACCGACTCCTCCACCAGGCGGACCAGCTGCTTCATGATCTGACCGAAGTCGACGACCTCGCGAGCTTCGCGCGACAACGTCTCGTGCACGATCGCGATCGAGCGGATCCGCCGCTCAGATTCCTTCAGCGCGGTGCGCGCTTCGGGCGAGTCGACGCGCCGACCCTGGAGCCGCAGCAGCGACGCGATCGTCTGGAGGTTGTTCTTCACCCGGTGGTGGATCTCGCGGATGGTCGCGTCCTTCGACATCAGCATCCGGTCCCGGCGCCGGAGGTCAGTGACGTCGCGCAAGAGGACCATCGCCCCGGCCGGTTTCCAACCGTCGAGCAACGGGATCACCCGAACGAGGACCGACGCGTCGTCGCGCTCGACCTCTTCGATCACCGGCAGCCGTCCCCGAACCGCGGTGTCGACCGCGGCCTCGTCGAAGCCGATCTCACCGAGCCGGACCCCCGACGTGTACGCGTGGATCCCGATGCGGTGCAACGAGCTCACCGCGTTCGGGCTGGCGTACCGCATCCCGCCTTCGGCATCCAAGACGATGACGCCGTCACCGACCCGGGGCGCGCCTTCGATCTCGACCTCCTCGCGGGCGAACGGGAACGTTCCGTCGGCCACCATCGAGACCAGGCGGTCGTAGACCTCGAGGTAGTACCGCTCCAACTCCCCGGGCCGGCGCCCCGAGGTGGTCGGCGCCTCCCGGGTGAGGACCGCGATCTCGCGGCCGCGGTACCGGACCGGCACGCTCTGGAGGCGCACCCGCTCCTTGCCGCCGAGCACGTTGGCGTCACCCTCGAAGATCTCGCTGTGCCGCCACGAGCGAGCCAGCGCCGGCCGTTCCACCTCGTCGACGACGTGCCCGACCAGGTCATGCACGTAAAGCGTCTGCCCGGTGGTGGGCCGCACCTGGGCGAGGATCACGAACCGGTGGCCGTCCTCGTGGGCGATCGGCGCCAGGAGCAGCAGGTCGGAGAACGAGAGGTCCGACAGCAGCCGCCACGACACCGCGAGGCGCTCGAGATGGGCCAGCGCGTCACCGTTGAGCTCGGTGCGCAGAATTGCGAGCTCCGGGAACGCGGCCATGGTCGAAGGGTATGCGCGACATCATCCGATCCCTGGGTACCGGGCCGTAGAGTCGCCACGCGATGGAGCGGGAAGGGGGGTTGGGGAGCAACTTCGCCCGACTGTGGACTGCGGGAACGGTCTCCAACCTGGGTGACGGCGTCGTGCTCGCCGCCCTCCCGCTGCTCGCATACTCGATCACCCACTCCCCCACCACGGTCGCACTGGTCGCCACCGCCGGCACCCTCCCCTGGCTGCTCTTCTCGCTCGTCGGTGGGGTGATCGCCGACCGCACCGACCGGCGCCGCACCATGGGCATCGTCGACACCTTCCGATTCGCGGCGATGGCACTCCTCGGCTTCGCGCTCCTCACCGACGTGCAGTCGATCCCGCTCCTCATGATCGTCGCCTTCTCGCTCGGGATGGCCGAAACGGTGTTCGACAACGCGTCGCAGGCCATCCTCCCGAGCATCGTGGCCACCGACGACCTCGAAACGGCGAACGGGCGCCTCGAAGGCGCGCAGATCATCGGCAACCAGTTCGTCGGGCCGCCGGTCGGCGCCTGGCTGTTCGGCCTCGCGGCGTCCGCACCGTTCTTCTTCGACGCCGGCTCCTTTGCGGTGGCAGCGTTCCTCGTCATCACGTTGCGGGGCAACTTCCGGGCCGAGCGGAACGCCGACGCCGGGTCGGCCACGGTGCGCCAGGACATCGGCGAGGGATTGCGCTGGCTGTTCGCACATCGCGTCCTGCGCACCCTCGCGGTGGCGCTCGGTGTGATGAACCTCGTCGGCATGATCGCGATGACCAC
>JBBQXR010000192.1:0-6710 GCA_038209455.1 Acidimicrobiia bacterium | reverse complement strand
GACCGCGAGGCGCGCGATGAGCCAACGTGGGGAGATCAGCGAACGCGGCGGCACGTGGGCAATATCGGCGGATCGCCACCCGGGAGTTGAGTGCGGAGAGTGAGAAAATGGGGAGATTCCTCACTCTCGGTCAGAGAACTGGCTCCAGAACTGGTGGGAAAGGTGCGGACTGGTCGGAAACGGCTCGGCAGCCGAGCAGGACGCCGACCGCGGTTGCGTAGACGGCGGTGGCGCCGGCCACGTGCACCATCACGAGTGCGGACGGCACATTCGTGAAGTACTGGAGGTACCCGACGCCGGCTTGGGCGACGAGGAGGATCAGGAGCCACGTGACCCGGCGGTAGAGCAACGTGGATGCTCGTGTGCGGATCAACACCACGAGCAGCGCGACCACGACCCCGAGGAAGATCATCACGGTGGTGCCGTGCACCCGTGCCGCGGACGAGACCTGAATCTCGAGGCGGGTGGCGCGGAGCGAGACCTTGGCGGAGTTGCCGGCGTCGCCCGAATGCGGTCCGGCACCCGTCACCACGGTGCCGGTGACGAGCACCGCGCTCGCGAGCACAACGACGGCAATCGCGAGTCGGTGCACGAGCATCGGGACCGACGGCGCGGTACGCGCGTCGTCGGGAATCCCTGCTCGCCAGACGAGGACGAGCGCGTTGGCGAGCAGAACCGCGGAGAGGAGGAAGTGACCCATCACGAACGGCGGGTCGAGCAACTTCTTCACCACGAGTGCGCCGAGCAGCGCCTGCGCGATGACGCCGACCACGAGACCGACCGCGAGCCAGGTGAGGTCGCGTCGACGTGGCACGCGGACGAGTGCACCGAGCACGGCCACGATCACCGCAGCCGAGACGAGCCCGGTGATCATGCGGTTGACGAACTCGATCGTGCCGTGGACGCCCACCGCGCTCGTCGGGGTGAGACTGCCCGAGGTGCAGTTCGGCCAGTCGGGGCACCCGAGACCCGATCCGGTGAGGCGCACTGCTGCGCCGGTCACGATGATGGCGCCGATGAGGACCGCGGCGACGACCGTCACCTGCCGGAACTGATGGGGTTGCAGGCGGACTCGACGCATCGCCCGAGCATCGTACGGGCGGGGGTCGCACCTAGGCTGATCGGGTGCGGAGGGTCCTGATGGTCGGTCTCGTCGCCCTCACCGTGGTACTGGCGGCGGTCGCATTCGCGGTGGGAAACGGCGACGACACCTCGACGCGTCGACACTCCGTGCGCACCGCCGTGACCACCACCAGGCCCCGAGTCACGACCACGACCACTCTCCCTCGTCGTGGCAACGGCCAGGCGGTGACGTTCGCGTTCGGTGGTGACACCCATTTCGAGGGCGGGCTCCGCACGCTGCTGGACAACAACCCGGGTGGGATGTTCGCGCCGATCGCGCCCACGCTCGGTGCGGCCGACATCGCGATGGTCAACCTCGAGACTGCGATCGCGACCGGCGGAACGCCGGACCCCAAGAACTACAACTTCCGGGCGCCGCCGAGCGCGTTCGAAGCGCTCCGTAGCGCTGGCGTCGACGCGGTCACCATGGCGAACAACCACGGGCGTGACTACGGGCCGGCGGGATTCGCCGAGACGTTGGCGGCCAAGGCACAGACGCCGCTCGTGGTCCTCGGTGTCGGTGCGAATGCGGAGGAGGCGTACCGACCGTGGCGCACGGTGGTGAAGGGGCAGCGCATCGCCGTGTTCGCGGCGACCGATGTTCTCGACGACTGGCTGATCACGCCGTGGACCGCGACCGATGCCCAACCGGGCCTCGCGTCGACCAAGGGTGCCGGCGTCGACCGTCTGATCGCCGGGATCCGGACCGCGCGCCTCGATGCCGACACGATCGTCGTCGATCTCCATTGGGGCGTGGAGGGCAGCACCTGTCCGTCGCCGCGGCAGCAGGAACTCGCGCAGCAGCTCGCCAACGCCGGCGCCGACGTGATCGTCGGGAGCCATAGTCATCGGGTGGAGACCGGCGGCCGGCTCGGGACCGCGTTCGTCGATTACGGCCTCGGCAACTTCGCGTTCTACAACGAGTCCGGTCCGGCAGGGATCACCGGAGTGTTGAAGCTGACCGTGACCGGTCGTGATGTCGACACCTACGAATGGGACCCGGCCCGGATCCAGGGCGGTATCCCCCACCTGTTGAGTGGCAGCGCGGCCGACGCCGACCGAGCGGCCTTCACCTCCCGCCAGGCCTGCGCCGGCCTCACGCCCTGACTCCCGTCCTCCCGGGCGGGCACGTGGCGGGCACGTGGCGGGCATCATGCACGGGTGGTGACGTGGAACGACCCGACCAAAGCCAACGAGTACCTGGCTCGGATCGGGACGTCCGAACCGCGTCTCGCGGGCGAAGCGGCCTTGCGCGAGATGCTGCCGGCCACGCCGACGTCGGTGTTGGATCTCGGATGTGGTGACGGTCGGCTCGCCGCGTTGGTGCTCGAGGCCCGACCCGGTGTCGAGCAGGTGGTCGCGGTCGATGTCTCACCTCCGATGTTGGGGGCGGCACGAGCACGCTTCGATGCGGACGGACGAGTCCAGGTTCGCGAATGGGATTTCTCGGATTCGCTCGAACCGTTGGGACAGTTCGACGTCGTGGTCAGTGGGTTCGCGATTCATCACGTGGAGGATCCGCGCAAGCGCAAACTCTTCGCCGAGGTCGCCGGAGTGCTTCGACCTTCCGGGGTGTTCGCCAACCTCGAGGTCGTCGCGTCGCCGACGCCGGAGTTGCACGCAGCCTTTCGGGCGGCGATCGGTCGTGAGGCCGACGATCCCGAGGACCGACTGGCCAGCGTCGAGGCGCAGCTCGGGTGGATGCGGGACGCCGGCCTGGAGCAGGTCGACTGCCTCTGGAAGTGGCGAGGCTTCGCCCTGCTCGTGGGCGCGTCGCCGTAGGACTCTTCACACGGCTCCGGCCGAAGTCCGCGAGGTCCCGCGGGACGCACTCGATCAGGTGACGTGTCGCTTCGGTGCCCGCACCGTCTCGGCACCGTTGCACCTGCCGACCGTTGTGCGCTGGTGTACCGAGGCGGTATAGCAGGGGACAAAGGTCGGGGGATTCGTTCGGATGTCATGAGCGCGCCCTTGGGTGGTGGACGGTGACGGACGGTCACTCGGCCGTCGTGTCGCCGGGTGCCATCAGGGGTCCGCACCGCGCTCGTTGATCAGTCGATGAGTCAGACTCTGGGGCATGGGCACGATTCGGGTTGCGGTGGTGCTCGTGGGCGTGGTCGTTGTGTCGGCGGGGTGCGAATCCGGCGGGAGCGTGTCGGCGCCCACAACTTCCACGACGACCACGGCGCGCCAGACGGCGGCGGTGTTCTGCAATGCCGGGGTCGCCGCATTCCTTCGCGATTCCGGACTGGCGCGACGCGTTTCCATCGAGCCGTAACCCGGCGAGTGGCCCGGTTCCGCGAAGTGTCGATAATCGCCGGCGGACGACAGGCGCGATGAGGTGTGATGGGGTTATGGCGATCGAGATGGACCAGCCGAACGTCGACGGCCTGCTTACCGCAGTGGACGTCTTGCGCGAGTGGCAGCACGACGGCGCTCCGATGCAGGTGCACCCCGGCGACGTGGGTTGGTTCTGGCGCTTCGGTGCCGAGGCGACGGCCGGGGCCGTCCGCACCTGGCGACGAGATGGACGCATGCTCGCGATCGGGTTGCTGGACGGCGCCGCGCTGCTCCGGCTGTCGATCGCGCCGGACACGCTGGGGGACGAAGAGTTGGCGCACCAGCTGGTCGACGACGTGACTGAGCCCGCTCGCGGCGTCCTGAAGGAGCGGAAGGTGTGCATCGACGCGCCTCTCGGCGCCCTGCTCCACGACCGACTCACCGAGCGCGACTGGAATGCCGACGAGCGGTGGACTCCGCTGCGGCGTGACCTCACGGAGCCGGTTCAGGACCCGGGTGTGCAGATCGAGGTGGTCGGCCCACCGCAGGTGCGAAACCGAACCGCAGTGCAGCGGGCCGCGTTCGACGGGTCGGTCTTCACCGATGAACGCTGGTACGTGATGGCTTCTGGTCCGCTCTATACCGATGCCCGCTGTCTGGTCGCGTGCGACGATCAGGGCGTGACCGCGGCTGCGGTCACGGTGTGGTCGGCCGGTCCGGGGAAGCCCGGGTTGCTCGAACCGATGGGCGTGGTGCCCGAACATCGCGGTCACGGCTACGGGACCGCGATCTGCCTGGCCGCGTCGGCCGCACTCCGGGAACTCGGATCGTCGACGGCGATCGTGGCCACCCCGAGTACGAACGTCGGTGCCGTCGCCACGTATGCGTCAGCTGGTTTCGAGCTTCTCCCCGAGACCCGTGATCGCTGCCGGGCCGATTGATCTGGGAGCCGCGACGACCCGCGGTGTGGTCAGTCCCGGCGGGCGGCGACGAGCAGGAAGAGCGGGCGGTGGCGCTCGTGTTCCCAGTCGGGATTCTCGATCAGCTGCTCGTCCGTCGGGCCCCACTCCGCGAGGTCCGTGAGCGTGAAACCGGTGCTCCGAAGGAGGGTCAGATACGTCGCGATCGTCCGGTGCTGTTTTCGGACGCCGGGGGTGAGCCAATCGGTCGTCCGGGGTCCTTCCACCAGATAGTCGTCGAGCGGCCACACCGTGTGATCCGGTCCGGCGTGGGCCCACTCGGGCGATGACGGCGCGGTGTAGATCGGATGCTCGACGGAGAACACGAACGACGCGCCCAGGACCAGGCCGGCGTGGAGCCGGACGAGGAGTCCGGCGAGGTCCGCCACGTAGTGGAGTGCGAGGGAGCTGTACGCCATGTCGAACCCGGCGGGCGCGGGGGCGAAGGTCTCGAGGTCTTCGCACACGTAGGTGATCTGCGAGTCGTGGGTATCGGCCTCGGCGCGCGCGAGCATCCGCTCCGAGACGTCGACGCCCAGCACGGAAGCCGCGCCGGCCGCGGCGGCCCAACGGGCGAACCACCCGAAGCCGCATCCCAGGTCGAGTATCCGCGATCCGCTCAGCTCGGGGATCCGCGCGCGGAGCGCGGGCCACTCCGGTGCTCCGTCGAGACCGTCGACCGAGCGCGGCAGCTGCGAGTAGATCGAGAAGAACTGAGCGTCGTCGTAGATGTTCTGGGTCACGAGCTCAGACGGCGGCGTTCGGGAACGGGATCTCGGGCGTGTCGACTCCGTCGTCGCGCACCACGCCGCACGCGTTGAGCGCGAACGACACGAGGTGGTACTGCCCGATGAGGAAGACGAGGTCGAGGATCTGCTGCTGGGAGAAATGGGCGGCGAGGACGGACCAGGTGGCGTCGGTGACCGTGGAGCGATCGTGGCATTCGTCGGCGGCTCGGAGCGCCGCGGCCTCGGCCTCGGTCCAGCCGCTCGCGTCCGGACCATCGGCCACGCGCGCGATGTCGGCGTCGGTCAACCCGACGGCGCGGCCGACCACGACATGCTGGCCCCACTCGTACGGCGAGGAACACTTCCATCCCACCCGAAGGACCACCAGCTCGCGGGTGCGCGGATCCAGGGTCGATTTCGTCAGCGCGTACGTGGCGAAGACCAGCCACTTGCGGAGCAGGGTCGGATGGTTGGCCACGGTGCCGAAGACGTTGAGCACCTCGGCGTCGTCGCCGCGCAGGCGTGACAGCTTGCTCAGGAGTTCGTGCGTCTCGGCGTCGGCATCGGCGAGTGAGACGGGAGGGATGCGGGGTTCCATCGGCGCAGCGTACGGTGACGCCATGCCGAGTGTGGACTACGACGAGTTCGCCTTCTTCGCCGACAACGCCGCCGAGGTCGGACTCCCCTACCCCGGGCCTCCGACGGTCGCGCGCGTCGAAGTCGAGGTCGAGCCGGGACGGACCATCAGTGGGTTGCGGTGGGGCGACGGTCCGCCGGAGATGGTCCTGCTCCACGGGGGTGCGCAGAACTCCCACACTTGGGACACCGTCGCGCTGGCACTCGATCGACCGCTCCTCGCGCTCGACCTCCCCGGTCACGGACGGTCAGGCTGGCGGGAGGACCAGGCGTACTGGCCGGCGCCGAATGCCGAGGCCATGGCGATCGCGATCCGCGCGCTCGCCCCCGACGCCCACGCCGTCGTCGGGATGTCGCTCGGTGGACTCACTGCACTCGAGTTGAGTCGGCAGGCACCGGAACTCGTCCGCCGCCTGGTGCTCGTCGACGTCACGCCCGGGGTCAACAAGGAGAAGGCCTCGGCGATCACCGCGTTCATCTCGGGTCCGGAGTCGTTCGCGAGCTTCGACGAGATCCTCGAACGCACCGTGCTGTTCAACCCGACGCGGAGCGAGTCGTCATTGCGTCGCGGCATCCTGCACAACGCGACCGAGCGGCCCGACGGCACGTGGTCGTGGCGCTACGACCGGTTCGTGCTGAAGGAGGGCGTGTCGATCCCCGACTTCGGGAACCTCTGGGATTCGGTGTCGGCGGTCGCGGTTCCGCTGATGCTCGTGCGGGGTGCCGACTCACCCGTGGTCGACGACGACGACGTGGCGGAGTTGCGCCGCCGCCAACCGACGGTGCGGGTCGAGTTGGTCGAGGGCGCCGGGCACAGCGTTCAGGGTGACCAACCGCTCGTGCTGGCCGAGTTGCTCACCGACTTCGTGTCCTGATCGTGGACCATCGCACGACCTCTCATCCCGCCGAGGCCCGGTTCCGGACCCGCAGCCTGTGGCTCGACACCGTCCCCGATTCGCTCGCTCCCCGCGCAGCAGTCGTGGAC
>JBBQXR010000191.1:0-6721 GCA_038209455.1 Acidimicrobiia bacterium | reverse complement strand
GACACATGCGACGCGTCGAGAGCAGCGCGGGCCTGGTCGGGATCGGCATTGCGACACGCAGCGGCGTGGTAGCGGGCGATCTTCTCCAGGTGCGCGGCGGAGGCGTGTTTGGCGACGACAAGCGTGTCGGTCTCGTTGCCGGGGGTGACGAACCGGGTCAGGGCCCGGACCTTCGAGAAGGAGAGCAGTCCAGTGGCGAACATGGCGTGGGTCTCGGGGAGGCGCGTGAGCGCGACCGCGACACGAACATGTTCCTGGGCCGCGCGCGGTCCGATGCCACATTTCCATGCGACCCAGTGCGCCATCGACCGGGTCTCCCACGCCTCCCACGCGCGGCGACGTTCGAGTTCGGCGACCACGTCGAGGAAGCGACACATCGCCGCCGCGAGGTGTCCGGCGAGGGTCGTGGCCTCGGCCTCCAGGCGTTCGGTCGGCATCCCCGTGAGGTCCGACGCCACCTCCGAATCGTTCACCATCTCTACAGACATCGACACCCTCCGACCCGACGAAAACCCTGCTGTTCCAGGTCGGATTCTCCCACGAGGGTGTGACCATCCACCCCGATTCGACCGGCGGAAGCGTTCCGCGGAACGCATCAGCGCTGCCGTCGCCTTACTGACTGGTGGTCGGTAGAGTCGGCCGGGTGACCCAACTCGACGCCCAGGGGCGGCCGGGCCCGCCTGAGGCCGGTGACGAGTTCGCCACGCTGGTCGGCTTTCTCGAGTTCCAGCGGGCGACGCTCGCATGGAAGTGCGCCGGACTCGATGCGGCTGGACTCGCCACGAAGGTCGCGGCGTCCGAGATGACGCTGGGCGGCCTGCTCAAACACATGGCGTACGTGGAGGACCTGTGGTTCGGGCGGTGTCTGGGTGGACAACCGAAGACGGAACCGTGGGCAAGTGTCGACTGGGACGCCGATCGCGACTGGGAGTGGCACAGTGCGGCCGCCGACTCCCCCGTCGAACTCCTGACCATCTGGGAGGACGCGGCGGTTCGGTCGCGAACGATCCTGGGCACTGCGCTCACTACTGGCGGACTCGACCAGCTCGGTCACCGCGTCTGGCCGGACGAGGAAGCGCCGAGTCTGCGGTGGATCCTCGTCCACATGATCGAGGAGTACGCCCGACACAACGGACATGCCGACCTCCTGCGCGAGGCGGTCGACGGCGAGACGGGCGAGTGACCCGAACCTCGAGTACGCGGAAGGGTACGCCATGACCATGTTGCCGGACCGACCCAACGCCGCGCTCCTGGTGGTCGACGTCCAGAACGGAGTCGTCGACGGTGCACACCAACGCGACGAGGTGGTCGCGAACATCGCGACCCTCGTCGAGCGCGCCCGTTCCGAGGCCGTGCCCGTCGTCTGGATCCAGCACCAGAGCGACGAACTCGTGGCGGGCAGCGACGCGTGGTCCTACGTCTCCGAACTCCGGCGGAACGATGACGAACCGCTGATCCACAAACGGTACGGAGACTCGTTCGAGGACACCGACCTGGAGTCCGAGCTCGCGAAGCGGGGCGTCGGGCGTCTGGTCGTGACCGGCGCCCAGACCGACGCCTGCGTCCGTTCCACGCTCCACGGTGCCTTCACGCGTGGGTACGACACGGAGTTGGTGAGTGACGCTCACACCACCGAAGATCTCTCCGAGTACGGCGCGCCGCCACCGGGCCAGGTGATCGCCCATACCAACCTGTACTGGCAGTACCAGACCGCGCCCGGTCGCACTGCGGGTGTGGTCGCGACCGCCGAGGTCGACTTCGCCGCCGCGGTAGTGGGAACGAAGTAGACGCCGTCAGCCGCCTGCGGGTAGCCGAACGATCGAGAACGGAAGTCCGGACTCCAGCGTTTCGAGGCGGATCGCCTGCAGGTCGTCGACGAATCGCAACTCGACGCCGGCCTCGGCCTGTGCGTCCACGAGGCGTTCGATGCGTCGGATCGCGGTCGGTCGGACTTCGACGTCGGCCACCCACTGCCCCTCGGCATCGGGCCACGGCGCGAAGGTTTCGGGCGCGAGGCGGTACTCGTGCAGCACGGTCGCGTCGATCCACGGCCGATCCTCGGCGCGTGCGAACTGGATTCGCGTGCTGGCGGTTCCGAAGCGCGCGGCGAGGACGTCCAGCTCCTCGGGGACGTTGGCCCAGATCGCGATTCGGGGGCAGGCGCGGGGAAACCAGTAGACGGGCGCGTAGCGCGCCTCGATCGCCCATACGTGGGCGGGGCTCCCCGGGTTGGTTGCGGGCACGTGCGGTACGAACCCGTCGATGTGCGGGTCTTCGCTGTAGTGGAACAGCGCGTCAGGGTGCACGGCCGTCGCGGGCCAATCCACGCCGCCTGCTTTCGTGACGAGCGCGGCCTACAGGTACTGACCGGTGGTGACACGTTCGATCTGGCGCCCGCCGGTGCCTTCCTTCTGACCTTCCGAGATCAGGGTGCGGACGAACACGATGCGCTCGCCTTTCTTGCCCGAGATCTTCGCCCAGTCGTCCGGGTTGGTGGTGTTCGGCAGGTCCTCGTGCTCGCGGTATTCCTGCTTGATGGAGTCGAGCATGTCCTGGGTGCAGATGCCGTGGGTTCCGCCGGCGATCTTACGCTTGATGGCCAGCTTCTTCGCGCGGCGCACGACGTTCTCGATCATGGCGCCGGAGGAGAAGTCCTTGAAGAACAAGATCTCCTTGTCGCCGTTCTGGTACGTGACCTCGAGGAACCGGTTCTCCTCGTCGGTGGCGTACATGGCGTCGACGGAAACATCGATCATCCGCTTCACCGCAGCTGCGGTGTCGCCGTCGAAGTGCTTCGTCTCCTCTTCGGCGATCGGCAGCGTCGGCACGAGATACCGCGCGTAGATCTGCTTGGCCGACTCCTCGTTCGGACGCTCGATCTTGATCTTCACGTCGAGCCGGCCGGGACGCAGGATGGCGGGGTCGATGAGGTCTTCACGGTTCGACGCGCCGATGACGATCACGTTCTTCAACGCCTCGACGCCGTCGATCTCCGCGAGCAGCTGCGGGACGATCGTGGACTCCATGTCGGAGCTGATGCCGGTGCCACGGGTACGGAAGAGAGAATCCATCTCGTCGAAGAAGACGATGACCGGCACGCCCTCTTCGCTCTTCTCGCGAGCACGCTCGAAGATGAGGCGGATCTGGCGCTCGGTCTCCCCCACGTACTTGTTGAGGAGTTCGGGACCTTTGATGTTGAGGAAGTACGACTTGGTCTTCTCGTTGCCGGTGCGCTCGGACACGCGTTTGGCGAGCGAGTTGGCCACGGCCTTCGCGATCAAGGTCTTGCCACACCCGGGCGGCCCGTACAGGAGGATGCCCTTCGGGGGTTGCAGGTCGTGCTCGTGGAACAGGTCCGCGTGCAGGTACGGCAACTCGACTGCGTCGTGGATCTGGTCGATCTGATCGTCGAGCCCGCCGACGTCGGCGTAGGTGATGTCGGGGACTTCCTCGAGGACGAGTTCCTCGACCTCGGGCCGCGGGATGCGCTCGACCAGCAGGCCGGACCGCGGGTCGACGAGCACGTGCTCACCCGCGCGCAGCTTGACGCCGATGAGCTCCTCGGCCAACTCGGCGATGCGCTCCTCGTCGGCCCGGCCGATGATGAGCGCCCGGTGACCGTCCTCGAGCAGTTCCTTGAAGATCACGACTTCGCCCTGGGTGTCGAGCCCGCGGGCCAGCACCACGTTGAGCGACTCGTTCAGCACCACTTCCTGACCTCGACGCAGCGAGGTGGCATCGATCTCGGGGTGGATGGCGACCCGCATCTTGCGGCCGGCGGTGAAGACGTCGACGGTGCCGTCCTCGTTGGTCCCGAGCAGGGTCCCGTAGCCCGACGGCGGCATCGTCAGCTTCTCGACCTCCTCACGGAGGGCGGCGATGTGCTCACGGGCCTCGCGGAGGGTGGCGGAGAGACGTTCGTTCTGGGAGACGGCTTGGGCGAGTTGGCCCTTGGTCTCAAGGATCCGCTCTTCCAGGGTCCGCACCCGCTTGGGGGCGTCCTGCAGGCGGCGCCGCAGGGTGACGATTTCCTCGTCGAGCGTCTTCAGTTGGTCCTGAAGCTCACTCACCTGCTGCTCGTACTCGGTGAGGCGCCGTTCGTGTTCGCTGGCCACGATGAGTTCCTTCCGACGGACCGCATTTCGGCGGGTCTCGCGCACCCTATCCAGGTGCTCCGCCCTTGATCGGGTTTTTCCTCATGCTCATGAGGTAAATTGCCGATCCGGGAGTTGCACCGTACGCTCCCATCGGTCAGAACCGCCGTCAGGTTGACACCCACGAGGTCGATACTCGACGGCGACGACGACCGGATATCCCCCCGAAGAACACCGACCATGAGGTGAGGACCACAGATGAAGGTCTGGATCGACCAGGACTTGTGCACGGGTGACGGACTCTGCGAAGAGATTGCGCCGACCGTCTTCACGTTGCTCGACGACGGCCTCGCCTACGTCAAAGAGGGCGACAAGGTCTTCAGCGAGCCCGGCGGCGCCGATGGCCTCGCCAACATCCCCGACGGCATGCTCGAGGCGACCATCGAGTCGGCCGAGGAATGCCCGGGAGAATGCATCTACATCGAGGCCGAGTAGCCTGAACGGGTCCTGACGACCCAAAAACGAGCGGCCTACGACGAAGTCGTACGAGCGGAATACCGAGAGGAGGCGGCATGCATACGCAAGAACCCCCGAGTAGCAACGGCGCCGACCTCCGTCTGCTCGCGAGCATCTGACCTGACGAGCCGACGGGAGGGCGACGCCCTTTCCGTCCGTCTGCCTGCCTCGGCGCCGAGTTCTCGGCGCGGTTTTTCGGAGGTGTGTCATGGCTCGTCGCCCACCGCTCCCCACTCCCGCCGCGATCCGTCGTCGGCGTGAACACCGAACCCAACGCCTGCTCGCCAACCGTGCCGTCGCCGACGCGCTCGTCTCGACTGCCGCGCTCGTCGGCCGGCCCGTCTACGAATACCAAGGGGCCGAGGTCGGCCGCGTCGTCGATCTCGTCGTGCGCTGGCAGGGCGAGCCCTATCCCCCGGTGACCGGCATCGTGATGCGCGTCGGTCGGCGGCGGGCCTTCGTGCCGATCCACCAGATCACCGAGATCGCGCCCGACCGGGTCGTGCTGGCATCGACGCGGCTCGACCTGCGCGACTTCGTGCGTCGCGACGGTGAGGTCGTGCTCAACGGCGATGTGGTCGACCACCAGCTCGTCGACGTCGACGGTGTCCGCGTCGTGCGCGCCGCCGATCTGTACCTGGCGCGCGTGGCCGGGGTGTTCCGTCTCGTCGGGGTCGACGTCGGTTTCCAGACCTTGCTGCGCCGGCTCGGTCCGACGCGCTGGCGGTTGCGGGCGACCCCCGACCGGGTCATCGACTGGTCGGCAATCCAGCCCTTTGGAACGCCGACGGGTGCCCGACGGGGTCCGATGCACATGCGCGCGTCGAACCACGCGCTGCGCCGCCTCCGTCCGGCGGAGCTGGCCGACCTGCTCGAGGAGCTGGGTCGCGAGGAGCGCCAGGAACTCCTCGCCCACCTCGAGCCGGAGCAGGCGGCCGATGCGCTGGAGGAGATGGAGTCCGAGGAGTTGGGCGCGCTGCTGCGCGAGTCCGAGCCCGAGCGCGCCGCGCGTCTCCTGGCCGAGATGGAGCCCGACGAGGCGGCCGACGCGCTGCGCGACCTCGACCATGACGAAGCCGAAGAGTTGCTGGCCGCGATGCCACTCGATGCGGCGGCGCCGTTGCGCGCGCTCTTGCTCTACCGCGAGGGCACTGCTGGCGCGGTGATGACGACGAACCTCGTCCTCGTACGTCCCGACCAGACCGTCGGCGAGGTCCGGCGCATTCTGCGCGCTGAAGCCGAACACCAGGCCGACGTCGACGCCGTGATCATCGTGGACGAGGACGGGCGGGTGGTCCACGACCTCGGGCTCTTCGAGTTGCTCGTTGCCTCGAGCCACGACCTCGTGATCGACGTCGCCGGTCCGCCCGAGCCCGCCATGGTCGAGCCGGAAACCTCGCTCAGCTACGTGATCGAACAGTTCATCGACTCGCGCGGCTCGTCCCTGCTCGTCATCGACCAGGACCGGCGGCCGGTGGGCCGGATCCTCGCGGACGACCTCGTCGACGCGCTCGTCCCCGAACGGGGTCGGGTCCGCTTTTCCCGTCTCTTCGGATAGCAGAGTTCTCCCGTGAGCACGCTTCCCGTCGCGCCTCCTCCCGCGCCCCGTCGCCGCCGCTGGGTCCGCCCCGCGGTGATCTTCGCCGTGCTCGGACCCGGGGTGATCGCGGCCAGCGCCGGCAATGACGCCGGTGGGATCGCCACGTACGCGTCGGCCGGATCGCAGTTCCAGTACCGCACGATGTTCATCGGCGTCCTGATCATTGCGGCGCTCATTGCGGTCCAGGAGATGGCGGCCCGTCTCGGCGCCTACAGCGGCGAAGGACTCATGTCGCTCGTGCGCGAGGAGTTCTCGCTGCGCATCGGTGCGTTCGCCGTCGTCTGTCTCCTGATTGCGAACCTCGGCCTGGTGGTGTCGGAGTTCGCCGGTATCGGGGCCGCGTTCGAGATCTTCGGCGTGAGTCGATATATCTCCGTTCCCCTCGCGGTACTCCTCATCCTGGGCATCGTGCTGTTTGGTTCCTATCGACGCGCGGAGCGGGTATTTCTCGCGCTCTCGCTCGTGTTCCTCGTGTACCCGGTGGCGATGATCCTCGCCGGGCCCGATTGGG
>JBBQXR010000190.1:0-6744 GCA_038209455.1 Acidimicrobiia bacterium | reverse complement strand
TCCATACTTCGTCTCCTGTCGAGAATGGTCCGCAGAAGGTGCGGCGCGGGCACATTATCTAGAGTCCGGCGGTCGCGAATCACACCCCTGTCCCGAGCCCCAACCCGAGGGAACCCATGGCAGATGCCATCACCGACACCGGCATCGCCGCCCTCCGGGCACGCATCGGCATCCCGCGTCCTCACACGCAGCCGCCCCACTACCGCGTGCCGAACGAGGATGCGTTCCGTCACGTCGCCGAGGCCTACGGCGACGACAACCCGTTGTGGTGTGACCCGAACTACGGGGCGGACACGAGGTGGGGTGGACCCATCGCTCCACCACACCTCGTGGGGGGCGACACGCTCATCGGCGAGGACGAGGTGACCCGCCTGCCCAACGATGTGCGCGCGGTGATGAAGGGCGATCCGCTCGGCGGGGTGCACGCGTTCTACTCGGGGTCGTACCGGGAGTGGTGGAATCCGCTCCGGCCCGGCACGCAGGTCGCGCGCCGCAATGCGCTCGTCGGCGTGCACGACAAGGTCGGCGAGTTCGCGGGGCGGGCCGTGCACGAATGGTTCGGCGAGGTGTTCGCCGCCGTTGATGGTCCGGTCCTTGCCGGTCAGTACCGCCTGATGATCCGCGCCGAACGCGAGAAGGCGACTGCGCGCAAGCAGAACGACGGTATCGAGATCCGTCCGTACACCGACGACGAGATCGCGGCGATCGACGAGTCCATCGCGTCGGAGCGTGACCGGCGCCGGGGCGCGACACCACGCATGTGGGAGGACGTCATCGAAGGCAACGAGCTCGGACCGATCGTGAAGGGACCGATGCGCGTCACCGACATGGTGGTGTGGCACACCGGTATGGGCATGGGCCTGTACGGCGTGAAGGCGTTGCGGCTCGCGTCCGACCAGCGCCGGCGCATGCCCCGCTTCTTCCGGCCCGACGCGCTCAACATTCCCGACGTGCAGCAACGCGTGCACTGGGATCCTGAATGGGCGCGTGCCGCGGGCAACCCCAGCAGCTACGACTACGGCCGGATGCGCGAGACGTGGTTGATCCATCTCTGCACCGATTGGATGGGTGACGACGCATGGCTGTGGAAACTCGATTGCCAGTTCCGCAAGTTCAACTACGTCGGCGACACGCACTGGATGCGGGGCCGGGTGACCCGTCGCTACCTCGCCGAGGGTGATCGACCCGCCGTCGACCTCGACGTGTGGGGAGAAAACCAACGCGGTGAGACGACCACGCCCGGGCACGCCACGATCCTCCTGCCGTCGACCGAGTACGGGCCGGTGCGCCTCCCCGATCCGCCCGGGCACGCCGCCAACTGCCAGGAAGCGCTCGACGCGCTCGTGGCGCGCTTCGCCGCCGAGGAGACCGCATGAAGTCCTACCCCACCATCCCCGAGGGTCTGCTCGTCACCCACGACGGACCGGTCCTGCGCATCGGGCTCGACCGGCCCGAACGACGCAACGCGATCACCGACGCCATCGTCTACGCGCTCGTCGACATCATCGACGCGGCCGGGAGCGACGAGTCGGTTCGCGTCATCCATCTCACCGGCGCGGGGGAACACTTCTGTTCGGGATTCGATCTCGGTGATCGCACCGGCGGAAGCTCAGACGGCGAAAAGCCCCGCGTGAGTTCGATCAGTCGCCGTATGCAAGCCCACGTGAACCGCCTCATCAGCGCGATGCTCACGGTGCAGGTCCCCATCGTGTGCAGCGCGCGTGGGTGGGTCATCGGTCTGGGTCTCGACCTTGCTCTGGCCTCCGATTTCACGATCGTCGCCGACGACGCTCGCCTCTGGGCTCCGTTCACCCATTTCGGATTCACGCCCGACAGCGGGGCCTCGTGGCTGATCCCCCGCCTCGCCGGTGTCGTCCGCGCACGTGACATGTTGCTCTTGGGCACGAAGGTGTCGGGGCGCGACGCGGCCGATTGGGGCCTGGTCCACCGCGCCGTTTCCGCTGCCGAACTCGACGCCGCCGCCGCCGGCCTCGTGGACCTGCTGGCGTCCGGACCGACCGTCGCGCTGGGCGCCACCAAGGTGTTGCTGCACCGCGCCCTCACCGCCGACATCGACCGTCACCTCCTCGACGAGGCGGGAGCGATGGAGGTGTCCAGCCGGTCGGACGACTTCAAGGAATACGGGCGAGCGGCGCGGGAGAAGCGGGATCCCGACTTCCGAGGTCGCTGAGTGGTTCAGCGTCACGTTTTGCAGCCGGCGGTTCCGGGCAACCCAGAGCGCATGACTGTCATCTGGGACCATCCTGACGAGCACCGCCTCGTCGCCACCGTCGACGGCGTCACCGCGGAACTGCAGTACGAGCGGCGGGACGGCAACCTCGTCGTCACCCACACGCTCGTTCCCGACGCGATCGCGGGTCGTGGTATCGGCAGCGAGTTGGCCCGGGCGGCCATCGAACACGCTCGGGCCGAGCAGTTGACAGTTGTCCCCCAGTGCCCGTTCGTGGCGCACTGGCTCCGCGAGAATCCCACCGTGGCGGCGACCGTCGACATCGAGTCTCCTGGTTCCTGACCGGCGCCGCCGATCGGCTCACGGCCGGTCGGGCATCGGCTCGGCGAACACGTTCCACGAGAACCGTTGCACGACGTCGACGCCAGCCGGACTCTGCTGACCTGAATCCTTCCTACCGCTCGACGGCGACCGCCGTAACGTCCGCTGCGGTCACCCGGTACTGAGGATCCGCCGGGGGTTGCCAGTCCGGCGCAGGATCTACCAGGACCCCGAACACGGTGCCCCCGACGCGGCGGAGTCGGGTCGACGTTCGCTCAGCATCACGCAATCGCGTCACGCCGTGACGGGCGACCAGCACCGAGACGTCGGCCAACTGTGCCAACACGAGGGATCCCGGCTCGACCATGGGCGATGGTGACACCAGAACGATGTAGTCACCGAGGTCGGCGAGCCGTCGCAGGACGGTCCGAGCCCGGTCCGCCGTCAGTTCGTTGATCGCTATTCCCCCGTCGGCCACCAGCAATTGATCGCGGGGGCGAGCCGCACCCCGCCCGGCCTCCAACTCGGACACGGTCGGCAGCACGTCGGCGGCATCGAGGTCATCCGGCATCGAAAGACTTCGGCATACCGCGAAGACGACCCGGACGCCGGATGCAGCAACGGATTGGGCGACCCGGCGCGCGGTCGCTTCGGGCGCTGCACCGTCGGCGTCACACATCAGCACGATCTTCGGCCCGGCCCGACCCAGCAGATGCACGAGTTGGAGTGCAGTCTCGTCAACGGTAGTTCCGGCACCGATCGCCGTGCCGGGCGGGAAACGCCCCGTCGACGTCGGCAGCACACCGAGCACCATCGTCCCCGACCGCCGCGATTCACTCGCGCCGCCGTTCTCGAATCGCCCGCGGAGCTCCTCACGCCCGAACAGCAAGCCAACCAAAATCAAGAGGATGGCCAGGTCACCGATGATCGTCCAACTCACGGGGTTCGGAAAGTCCGGCCCGGCCGGCCGCGTTGCTTGCCCGTACAGCTCGAGCCCGCCATCGGCGATGCGCGCTTGCAACGTGTCTGTCGCAACGACGGCCGCCGCGTCCCGTAGATAGAGCGTCGCTGCGTCGAGTTTCGCCTTGAGCGCGGGATACGGCGGTGCCGATATCGGGACGCTGGTGATCTGGGTCGCGAGGTCGACGACGTTGGCGTCGAGACCAGCCAGGGCGGCGGATTCAAGCTTGGCCTTCGCGGCAGCTTTTGCTCGGGCTCGATTCTGGAGATCGTTCACGACGAAGTTGGCCGAACGGTCCGCGACTTGGGTCGCCAGTGCTGCGGTCGACGCCTGGGAGTCAATCCTGATCAGCGGGGACGCAAGGATGCCGGTTGGCACAAGCGAGGCGACATCATCCAGCCGAGCGCCGAATCGCTTCCGGAGATCCGCGGTAAGGCGAGGGGACACAAATGCCTGCACCGCTGCACGCTGTTCCTTGGCGAGGTCGACCGAAGCCCCCTTCGTCACGACGGCCGGCGGCGCGACCCTGATCCAAGCTACCGAGGAATACCGTTTTGGCAGCCGGCTGCTCGCCACGAAGATCAGTGCCCCGGCAACCACGAGGGTCATCACCACGCCGAGCACTCGGCGATGAGCGATGCGGGGAGCCTTCCCGACGCGCCGCGTCCCGACCTGGCGCCGAAGTTTTCGATGATCCGAATCCGGTGGGTACCGACCGGAGAAACCTTCGACCACTGCGTCCCTGTCTCCTGCTGGGTCGTTCGCATCAAGACATTGAACGGCAACGACCATCGATCGATCGATGGTCCGGAGGACCGCCGCTCAGATCCGTCGGCTGACGGTACGGGCCGACCGGTCAATCGCCACACTGCGGACGGTCAACCGCAGGAAATCTTGTACGGCGGCCGTGCACCGGACCTCCCGGGTTGCGTCCTGCGGAAGGAGGTGAGCCCGGGTATGCCTACTGGTCCCACGACGGCGTCATCCGCACGTCGCCGGCTCGAGCACGAACCAGGTGGCGCGGTGGGGCCGCTCTCACGGTTCCGACACGCCGGGGCGCCGGGTGACCGACGGGCCTCGATGTCGGGTTCGTCCGAGGGTCCTGGGTGCGGTACGTCCCGACGTGCACTGCCAGCGCCTCGTTGATCACGTCCGGCGCATCGTCGTCGAGCAGGAACTTCGACTTCAGCATCTGTCCGGTCGCGATCACGTACCTGACGAGGAAGTTCGCCTGATTGCCGTAGATCTGCGTCAGCTGCTCGGGCGGAAACAACGTGGTCGTACCGAAGAGTCCGCAGAACCCGGCCGGCGTGTTCCCAAAGCCTGACAAGGTGGCAATCGGGGCATCGAGCTGCGGGGTACGGATCCCACCCTGCGCGTTGCCGAACTGGTCGCGAACGATCTCACCCTGCGCGTCGACGGTGATGAGCGGCGAACTCGGAACCGGCTTCGACGACGGGTGGCGCATCCATTTCCACAACCCGCGGATTGCCGTGTGCATCACGTAGTGCTGCGGTCCGCTGTTCACCGGTTTGTCGCAGTGGAGGAACGCGATGGCGGCCGGCCCGAGCCCGTACGCGTCGACGTGGGACGCCCCTGCGATCTCCCACAGCCGATAGCGCGACGAGTCGGCCTGTCGCGCCGGAAGGTGACGTAGCACGTCGTTCTCGGTCTCGACGACGAGTACCGGTGTCTTGATGTCGGTGCGGATGAACGTGGGGTTCGGCACGGTGGCACCCGGTCCCGTCAGGGAGAGCGCGGTGGCACCCGACGCACGGCTGTGGATCAAGAACGCTTCGTAGACCCGTGCGACCGGAGAGATCGCGTTCACGTACGAGGTCATGCGCGACGCCGACTGCGACTCACCGTCGGCGATGAGGTGGTCGACGTCGAGGCCTTCGAGAGGGTCGATACCCGTCGGGTTCCGGAGCGCCTGACCGGCCTGCGAGTAGATGTCGTAGGAGTAGATGTCACCCGGGTGGCTGAGGGTGCCGTAGCGCGCGGGATCAAAGTGCTTGAGCCCCGGAAAGAGCCCGGTCGTCCCTTCGATGCCGGTGAACTGAGCCGACACTCCAACCCACGCGAAGCCGCGTCGCATCAATTCGAGGCGCTCGAAGGACCAGTCGGGCGACGTGTCGAAGCCCGCGGTCACGTTCAACCACTCGACGATGACGGTGCCGTTGAATTTGCGGGGATCGATCGGGCGTCGGACGACGATGCGGGTCTTGTACGGCGCGGTCGTGGACTGCGCCACGCTCCAGCGACCGTCCGGAGTCAGCGCGCTGGTCGGATCGAACGCACGTGCAGTGCCGTTGAGGAAGTACTCCTGCTCCTCGTAGCCGTACTGCGGGAACTGGGAGCGATCGGCCTGGAGATCGAAGATGCCGCTGCCGGCAACGTCCGGCACCGTCACGGTCGGACTCGGCACCGACGACGACGCCCCGGCAGTCGTCACACCGGACGCGACGATGGCCGAAGAACTCGCCACCATCGCCATCGTCGTCGCCACGATCGCCAGCCTGCGGAGTACCCGTTGCATTTGCCCACCTCATCCGTCGCCCGAAATGTCGGGATTCGAGCTTGGGCGGGAGGGGCCCGCGCTGTCAAGTCTCCCGCGCGCCGCGGGGCCGTCCAGCCGTGACGACGGCGCGCGCCCCGTCGAAAGCGACAGAGCCCCGCGCCGCGGGCTACTGCGGTGGGGGCTCTGTCGTGCGGCACGTCAGGTTCGGGACCTCGGTGCCGCCTCCTTGGGAGGATCAGCAGCCTCGCGTGTGGCGGTGCCGGAGAAAAACCCCAAATGGGTAAACCTTCGGACCACGAACGGTCAATGACCGGGTGTCGTGGTTCCCGGCTCGGGAGCGGTTCCAGTGCTCATGCCGAGTCGTGTTGCGCTTCTACCGCCGTGCGTGCAGCAGCTGCGGGCCGACTTCGACCGCGACGAGGTTTTACCTCCCAGGGGTGGAGGCGACGACGGGAAACCGTCATCGTCGAGCCCCGACCCGAGGAGATCGCACGACATGCGGAACCGTCCCTGGAACGCGCAGCGACCGGAACTCCAGCACGACACCGGATCCGGTCAACGGCCGTTGACGACTGGGGACGCGTGAACAAGTTGACCGGTCGCGCCGCGTCTCGACTCACCGAGCGCGGCGCGTTACGGGTCCCGGCAATCACCGCATCGTTTTGGATCATCAAGGGTCTCTCGACCGCGATGGGCGAATCGACCTCCGGCTTCCTCGTCCATGCGATGGACCCGCCGGTCGCCGTCGTC
>JBBQXR010000189.1:0-6760 GCA_038209455.1 Acidimicrobiia bacterium | reverse complement strand
GAGGGCGGCCTGATGCACGAGCATCCCGAGACCGCCGACCGGGTGGGCCCCGAGCCGTGCCGCGCGGGCGAGCCACGGCGTCTCACGCGGGTGGTACACCAGGTCGACCACCCACTGCCCGGGTACGGGTTCGCACGGAATATCCCGATTGTCGCCCATGCCGATCGGCGTCGCATTCACGACGATCTCGAAGGCGGCCGGACCGCCGTCCGGCCACGGCGCGGTGACCACCCCGGGGACGGCCGCCGCGAGTGCCTCGGCGGCTTCAGCGCGACGGGCGGCGACCGCAACCCGGGCCTGCGCGTCGACCAGTGCAGCGGCGACGGCGCGGGCCGCACCGCCGGCGCCGAGGAGCAGGACCGAACGGTCCGTCGGATCCAAGTCCGCGTCGGCCAGCGACCGCAAGAAGCCCTCGCCGTCGGTGGAGTCCCCCAGGAGCGTGCCGTCCGGCCGGACCACCACCGTGTTCACCGACATGAGGGCGCTCGCGGCAGGCGTGAGTTCGTCACACGCACGAGCGGCGTCGGCCTTGTGCGGCATCGTGACGTTGACCCCCGCGATCCCGAGCGTCGGCAGCGATCGGATCGCGTCGTACCCCGAACCCGGCGCCACCTCCAGCGCGACGTAGACCCAGTCGAGTCCCGTCGCAGCGAAGGCTGCATTGTGGATCGCGGGCGACCGCGAATGGCGCACCGGCGCGCCGATGACGGCAGCGAGTCGCGTCTCGCCCGTGATCACGGCAGCACCCCGCGGCGACGCGCGTCGGCAATGTTGGCCTGGTGTTCCGCGAAGGTCACCGCGAACGCGTGCTTCCCGGACTTGTCGGTGAGGACGTAGTACTTGTACGGGACGTCGGCCGGCGCGAGCGCGGCACGCAACGAAGCCTCGGTGACGGTCGAGATCGGGGTCGGCGGCAGCCCCGCCACCTTGTAGGTGTTGTACGGCGAGACGCGGGCGAAGTCGGCGTCGGTCAACCGTGCGGTCCCACCACCGCGGGCGTAGACCACGGTGGCATCGATCTGGAGCGGCATCTTGTCGCGCAGTCGGTTCTCGATGACCGCGGCGATCAGCGGTCGGTCCACGTCGAGACCGGCCTCCCGCTGGATCAGCGATGCGACGATCACCACGCGGTACGGATCGGCCGAGGCGCTCAGCCCCACCGTGTCCCCATGGCGGTCGAACGTGCGCACCAACGTCCGGAGGATGTCGGTCTCGGTCTCAGTGTCCGAGACGAAGTACGTGTCGGGCCAGGTCAACCCTTCGAGTGACTGCACCGTCGCCGGTTGGAACTTCGAGCGGATGGTTCCGGTCGCGGCGGCGTCGAGGAACGCCTTGGTCGTGCGACCGGGCAGGCGGCCGACGCGGTCCGCGATCTCGGCGAACGTGAGCCCGGGCGGGAGCGCGAGTTTGCGGAAGTGCTGTTGGGGGCCGCGATCGAGAGCATCCATCGCCGCCTGCGCACCCAGGTCCTCGCGGAGGCGGTACTGACCGGCCTGGAACGATCGGGACCCGGACAACCGCGAGTAGATCCGAAATGCCAGTGCCGATCCGATGACGTTGCGGTGCTCGAGTCGCTGCGCGATCCCGTCGACGCCGGTCCCCTTGGGAATGACGACGGTGACGACCTTGCCGGGATCTCCCGGGGGTGTGACCTGGTACCAGAACCAACCCGCGGCGAGGAGGAACGGCAGCGCGAGGAGGAACAGGACGAGGATCACCCGTCCCCGGCGCGACCGGCGCGGGCGCCGTCGAGCGCGTCGGCTGGCCGGGGCACCGAGCACGCCGATCGCCTCGGTCGGCGGATCGGACGCAACGTCGTCGGGCCCGCTCGCGTCGCTCCCGGCGGTCACGAGTGCCCGCCCTGGCGCTGTGACTCCAGGTAGCCCTGGAGGATGACCGCCGCGGCGACCTGGTCGACCTTGTCCTTGCGGTCCTTGCGCTTCACCCCGGCACCGATGAGCGACCGGGTCGCGATAACGGTCGTGAGGCGTTCGTCGTAGAGCTCGAAGCGCAGCGCGGGCGCGAGTTCCCGGAGCGCCTCGACCTCGGCGCGGGCGGCCTTCGCGGCCGGACCCATCTTGCCGGACAGCTCACGCGGGAGTCCGACCACCACCACTGCGGCCTCGGCGGCGTTGGCGGCCGAAACGATCGCGGTCCGGTCGCGCGCCGCGTCACCGCTCCGGACGACGGTGCCTGAGGGTGAGGCGATCACTCCGGACGGGTCGGAGACGGCGAGACCGATCCGCCGTGCGCCGAGATCAACGCCGAGTATGCGGGCCACCTGCGTCACCCTACGGCGCGGGTCACCTGATCTCGTGCCACGTCGGAAGCCTCGTCGATGGCGTCCACGTTCGGGCCCCCACCGACAACCAACTCGGGGTTCTTCGCCGTCCCGCCACCCAACAACTTGGCCACCGGTGCCGCGATCTCGGCCGCCGAGACTCCGGCACTGACCCGCGCCTTGCCGACTGCAACCACAACGCCCGCCTTGCCGCCGTTGGCGCCGAGGAGCACGACGATGGCGTTGGGTCCCAGCGCGTCGCGCGTGGCGACGGCGAGTTGGCGGAGGTCGTCGGGGCTCATGTCGTCGCGGCGGGCGACGAGCGCGCCGCCGTCGGCGGTCGCGGCCAACTCCCCCGCTCCCGCGAGGGCCTCCCGCCGCCGGGCCGCAGTGATCTCCTCGTTCATCGACTTCACCTGCGCGAGCAACTTCTCGAGCCGCGCGTGCAGTTCGCCCGGCGCGACGTTGAGGAGCGCGGCCGCATCGCGGAGTTGCCGTTCCTCGTCCTGAACCCGCTCGAGTGCCGCGGTACCGGTGACCGCTTCGATCCGGCGCAGGTTCGATCCGATCGAACCCTCACTCAGGATCTTGATCGGACCGATGAAGCCGAGCGCGTGCACATGGGTCCCGCCGCACAGCTCGGTCGAGCCGGGTCCGGCCTCGAGCACCCGCACGATGTCGCCGTACTTGTCGCCGAAGAACGCGATCGCACCGATGCTCGTCGCATGCGCTTTGGTCGTCTCGTAGTGGCGGACCGGTGAGTCGGAGATCACCTGCTCGTTGGCCAGTGCCTCGATGCGAACCAGGTCGTCCGGTGCCACCGGTTCGTGATGGGAGAAGTCGAACCGCAGGCGGTCGGGCGAGACCATCGAACCGGCCTGCTTCACGTGGGTGCCGAGCACCTCGCGCAGCGCCGCGTGGAGCAGGTGCGTGGCGGTGTGGTTCCTCCGGATCGCATCCCTGCGGGGACCGTCGATCGCGAGGTTGACGGTGTCGCCCTCGACCAACTCCCCCGTCCGCACGGTGACGCGGTGCAGGGAGAGGCGGGCCGGGATCGCGTACTGCGTGTCGTGCACCGCGGCCAGCACTCCGGCGTCGGTCTCGATCGTTCCGGTATCGCCGACCTGTCCACCAGATTCGGCGTAGAAGGGGGTCCGGTCGACGATGACGTCGATCGGGCCGCTGTCCGCGTCCGCCCGACCGATCCGTTCACCCGCAGCGATGAGTGCGAGCACCGTGGCCCCGGTGGTGGTGTATTCCTGTCGCCCGGTGAAGTCGGTGTCGCCGTGCTCCTCGAGCAGTTCGCGGTACAGCTCGACCGGGGCCGCCGCCGCGCCGCCCGCGGCCTTGTGTGCAGCACGCGCCCGCGAGCGCTGCTCCTCCATCTGCGTGGTGAAACCGTCGAGGTCGACGGCACGCCCGCGCTCTCCCGCGATCTCCCGGGTGAGGTCGACCGGGAACCCGAGCGTGTCGTGGAGGAAGAAGGCACGTTCGCCGGTGACGTCGCCGTGGTCGAGCAGGTCGGCGAGCATGTCCTCGCCGCGCTGGAGCGTGCGGAGAAACCGCCCTTCCTCGCGACGCACGATTGACGTCACCAACTCGTGATGCGTGTGCAGTTCGGGGTACGCGCCTCCCATCGTCGCGACCGTCGCGTCGATGAGCGCGGGCGTCACCAGCTGACGGGCGCCGAGGCGATACGCGTGCCGGACCGCGCGGCGGATGATGCGCCGGAGCACGTAGCCGCGTTCCTCGTTGCTCGGGACCACACCGTCGGCCACGAGGAAGGTCATGGTCCGCGCGTGCTCGGCGAGGATGCGCAGGGAGACGTCGTCCTCGGTGCCGGGGAAGGTGCCGTAGGTGGTGCCGGTGACGGACTCGGCCGCGGCGATCAACGGTGCGAACACGTCGATGTCCCAGATCGACGGCGCACCCTGGAGCACGAGCAGGTTCCGCTCCAAACCCGCGCCGGTGTCGACGCTCGGCGCCGGCAACGGCACGAGCGTGCCGTCCGGTTGGGCGTCGTACTGCATGAACACGAGGTTCCAGATCTCGACGAACCGATCCTCGGCGCCGTGGGCGGGTCCCCCGTCGGCGCCGAACTCGGGTCCGAGGTCCCAGAAGATCTCCGAACTCGGGCCGCACGGTCCGGTGTCGGCCATGCGCCAGAAGTTGTCGTCGCCGAGGCGCTGGATCCGCTCGGCCGGAACCCCGACCGTGTCCCGCCAGATCGTCTCGGCTTCGTCGTCGGAGTCGTGGACGGTGACCCACAGGCGATCGGGATCGAGTCCGAGGACGTCCGTGTAGAACTCCCACGCGAAGGGGATCGCCTCGGCCTTGAAGTAGTCGCCGAAGCTGAAGTTCCCGAGCATCTCGAAGAAGGAGAAGTGTCGGTTCGTGCGGCCGATGTCGTCGAGGTCGTTGTGCTTCCCGCCGGCCCGGACACACTTCTGGGACGAGGTCGCACGCAGGTAGGGCGCCGGCTCCTCGCCGGTGAAGTACGGCTTGAACGGAACCATGCCCGCAACGGTGAACAGGACCGTCTTGTCGTGCGGGATCAGGCTCGCACTCGGCACCTCGGTGTGACCGCGCGCCACGAAGTAGTCGAGATAGGCGCGGCGAAGCTAGTCGGCGGTCATCGGAACCATTGCGGGAGGCTACAGAATCTGCCGCGGCCCCCAGGGACGGAATGCGGACGTCAGCCTGTTCGGCTCGAGCCGGGGCCCGAGCGGCCTGCGACGGAGTCACGAGAGCGGGAAGACCGAAGGCGAGAGCTCGAACGCTCGAGCGTCAGCCCGTTCGGCTCGAGCCGGGGCCCGAGCGGCCTGCGACGGAGTCGCCAGAGCGGGAAGACCGATCGAGGTCGGCACGGAGTTGCATTTCACGGCGACGCATCGCCGCCCGGCCCTCGACGGCGGCGGCTTTGACGGTCTCCACCGTGTCGCCCACCCGTTCGGAGAGGCCGTCGGGCGTGTAGCGACGAGCGGCAATCTTGACCTTGCGGGTCGCGTACCACGACGAGCCGAGCCCGGCGCTGTACCCGACGGTCAGCCAGAAGACGCGCTTGGGGATCATCGGGCGGCTCGCCGGTCGCCGGTCCGCATGCGGCGCACGGCCTGCTTGGTGCCGGTACCGATTGCGAGGACCTTCACGACGGGATTGGTCACCGTCTTGGTCACGAGCCGGGAGGCGCCGTCGATCCGGCCACCGACACCCTCGGCCGCGGTCAACAACGCATCGACTCGGTCGACCTCGTGTTCCGCGTCCCGGAGCGCATCCTGCATCGCGGCGGTGATCGCCAGAGTCTCGGTCTGGAGCCGCTCGACCGTCGTCCGCAACTGACGGACGGTGGCCACGACCGAGAGGAGGGCGAAGAGGAGACCGCCGAGCAGCACCGCGAGCAGGACGACGCCGGTTGCCGCCAGCCACTGTTCAACTCCCACGGGCTTCTCCTTCGTCGGGCTGTGCACCGTCTGGGCGACGGTCTCGATCGTCCCCCAGACCGCTCGGCCGCCAATACACGCGGCCCGCCACCTCGGTCGGGCGATATTCCTGATCGGCCCAACCTTCCGGCGAATCGTGAGGATAGACGTAGCCCTGCCCGTGACCCAGGGCCCCGGCGCTGCGGTAGCTCGCATCGCGCAGGTGCATGGGCACATCGCCGGCCGGGCGGTCCCGGACGTCGGCCAGCGCGGCTCCCATCGCGGCCTTCGCACCGTTCGACTTCGGTGCGTTGGCCAGGTAGATGACGGCATGGGCGAGGTTGTGGACGGCTTCGGGGAGTCCGACGTACTCCACCGCATGGGCGGCCGCGGTCGCGACGGGCAGGGCCGACGAATCGGCCATACCGACGTCTTCCGACGCGAGGATCACCAACCGGCGGGCGATGAAGCGGGCGTCCTCGCCCGCCTCCACCATGCGGGCCAGCCAATAGAGGCCTGCGTCCACATCCGAACCGCGAATGCTCTTGATGAACGCCGAGACGATGTCGTAGTGCTCGTCGTCGCCGTACCGCAGCGCCCGCATCGCGAGTGCGGTCTCCGCGTGTTCGAGCGAGATGACACCGGCCCCGCTCTCGGACGCGAGCGCGGCCGCAACATCGAGACTGGTGAGGGTGTGGCGGGCATCACCTTCGGCGTGGTCGACGAGATGGGTCAGCGCGTCCTCGTCGATCGTGAGGTGCTCGTCCCCCAGGCCCCGATCTTCGTCTTCGAGCGCCCGACGGACGAGGACGCGCAGGTCGTCCGCGCCCACCGACGAGAGGCGGAACAGCGTCGACCGGCTGAGGAGTGGTGCGGTCAGGGAGAAGTAGGGGTTCTCGGTGGTGGCACCGACGAGGACGATGAGGCCCTCCTCCACGTGCGGGAGCAGCGCGTCTTGCTGGGTCCGGCTGAACCGGTGGACCTCGTCGAGGTACAGGATCGTGCCCTGACTGTGCTCACCGAGTCGTTGCCGCGCCCGCTCCGCGACCTCGCGCACGTC
>JBBQXR010000188.1:0-6771 GCA_038209455.1 Acidimicrobiia bacterium | reverse complement strand
CGTCCCGCTCCCGATGTGGAGCTGCGCATCGACGCGGCCACCGACGGGGTGGGCGAGATCATCTGCCGCTCTCCCGCGATGATGCTCGAGTACTGGCAGGACCCGGAGAGCACCGCGGCCACCGTCGACGCCGACGGCTGGCTCCATACCGGTGACCTCGGTCGATTCGGTGAGGACGGCAACCTGCGGATCGTGGGGCGACTCAAGGAGATGTACATCCGCGGCGGATACAACGTCTATCCGGCCGAGGTCGAGGCCACCCTCGGCGAACACCCCGCGGTGGCGCAGGTGGCGGTCATCGGTGTCCCCCGTCCGGTGCTCGGCGAGATCGGGGTGGCGTTCGTCGTCCCGCACGGCGATCCGCCCGATCTTGCGGTGCTGCGCGACTGGTGTCGCGACCGCATCGCGGACTACAAGGCTCCCGACGAGCTCGTCATCCTCGACGCGCTCCCCCTCAACGCGACCAGCAAGGTCGACAAGGCCGCCCTCGCAGCAATGGAGAACTGACATGGCGATTCAGGAAGTCGGATCGGGTGACACCCGGGTCAAGCCCATCAAGCTGGGCGGCGCGCTCGTGACCATCGTGGAGCCCCACCGGGGCCACGAGGTCGCCTACAACCGCTGGTACGAGCGGGACCACTTCTACGCCGGGTGCATGATCGGCGCCTGGACCATCAGTGGCACCCGGTACGTGGCGACGCGCGCCCACAAGGACGTGCGGTTCCCCACCGAGTCGCCGGTCGCCTCGCCCGTCGACCAGGGCTCCTACGTGGCGATCTACTGGGTCCTCGCCGGCAAGTTCGGTGAGTGGATCAAGTGGGGCACCGACCAGGTCAACTGGTTGCACGACAACGACCGCATGTTCGAAGACCGCGACCACGTGCATACCGCGATGTACAAACTGCGCGGCGAGACCCACGCCGATCCCGACGGCGTCCCCGTGGAACTCGCGCTCGACCGCGGCTACCCCGGCCTCGTGGTGATGATGGCCGAACCGCCCGAGGGCTCCGACGCGGCGTGGTTGACCGATTGGGTCGGCGCCCGCTCGACCGGCCCGGCCGACCAGGTCACCGCCTTCACCTCGGTCCCGCTCCTCGCCAATGCCCCCAAGGACGTGCCGCTCACGCCCGAGACCGAGCGCGTGACGCTGCTCTGGTGGAGCGAGCGCGATCCGCTCGAGGACTGGGCCGCCTACGAGGCGTTCGCCGACGATCTGGCCGCCGCCGGTGGTCAGGTGGTCTTCGCGGCGCCGTTCATCAAGACGGTGCCCGGGACGGACACCTACACCGACCAGCTCTGGTAATGGAGGCCGACGAACCCGACACCGGCGAGCAGGAACCCGACGTCCGGTTCACGTTCGCGAACGAACGGACCTTCCTGGCGTGGAACCGCACGTCACTCGCACTGATCGCGACCGGGGTCGCGGCCACGCAACTCCTCCCGAAGTTCGACGTGAACTTCGGCCGCCGCATCCTGGGCCTCCCGCTCATTGCGCTGGGCGCGCTCCTGGCGATCACGAGCTACCGCTACTGGCGCCAGAACGAGGTCGCGATGCGGCGCGGGGAGCCGCTGCCTCGCTCGCCGATGCCCCAGGTGCTCGCGATCGGGATCGGGATCGTGGCCATCATCGCCGTCTTCCTCGCTGCGTTCGAGAACTGATGCAGGGAATCGCGCCCGACGACGACGGACTCTCGCCGGAGCGCACGGTGCTCGCGTGGAATCGCAGCGGGATGGCGTTCCTCATTGCGATCGCCGCGCTCGGACGCAAGATCTGGCCGATCGACCGGGCCAACCACGGATGGGTGCTCGCCGCGCTCGGCGTCGCAGCCGCGGCGTTCGCCGGGAGCCTGTACTTCGCGTCCCGGCTGCGGACGCGCGCCCGGTACGAGGGTCACACGCTCGATGCGCACGCGTTCCGCCTGATCAGCGCGGGCACCGTGGTGCTCGCGATGGCCGCGTTCGTCCTCGCGCTGTTCCCCGCTTAGGGCCGGTTCATCCGCGGTAGGACCTCGGTCGCGACCAGTTCGAGGCTTTCCCATGCGAGCTTCGGCGGCAGTCCCCCGGCCAACGGGTTGAACGTGAGCGCGCCGCCTTGGGCCACGCTTTCGGCCGCGGCGAGGATGTCGTCCGGGGTACCGACGAGCACCTGCGGCGATGCCCGCAGTTCGTCGAGGGTGTCGGCGGTGACCATCGGCGCCGAGTGCTGACCGCCGGTCTGGATCGCGGCGTAGGTCTGGGCCTCGTCCAGCACGTACGGACCGATCTCGGCCCAGGCCGCATCGGGATCGTGCGACACGTGGATGAACGTGGGACCCGAGGGGCGCATCACGTACCCGCCCTCGAACCCGGTCTTGGCGGCCTCGTCCCGGTACCACTCCCCGAGCTGGGGATCGCCGTGCATCGGCATCATCGGCAGCCGCAGGCGGGCCGCACGGCGGGCGGCCGCCTCGACCCCGCCGCCCACCAGGATCGGGGGATGCGGGTCGGTGAACGGCTTGGGCGTGACCTGGACCTCACGGCCTTCGTAGGTGAACGGTTCGCCGGTGAAGGCCTGCTGCAGGACCCGGATCTTCGCTTCGAGCGTCTTGCCGCGGCGCTTCACGTCCTCGCCCGCCATCACGAACTCCTCGGGCCGGTAGCCCGCGCCGAGGACGGTCCACACGCGGCCCCGGCTCAGATGGTCGAGGACCACCAACTGCTCGGCGATCCGGATGGGGTCGTGCAACGGGAGCAGCACCGCGGAGAGCAGGAGCGGGATCCGCTCGGTCGCGCCCACGATTGCCGCGGCCACGGTGATGGGCGCGGGCATCCAGCCGTCGGCGAACCCGTGGTGCTCGGAGACGACCGCGAAGTCGAACCCGTGCTCGTCAGCCCATCGGAACTGGTCCATCGCGGCGGCGTAGATGTCGGCCTGGGTCGAGGTGCCGTCGCGCGGCGTGCGGAAATCGTGGCGCATCGTGAGAAAGGGCATGTCCTACCTCGTCAGGTGGGGGCCGACGTCGGCACCGAAGCGCGCCATCTGGTCGCACAACTCGTCGATCGATCGGGACGCGAAGCGCAGTTGGAGGTGGGACACACCCATCGCGCCGTACTCGTTCAGTGACTCCACGATCCGGTCCGGTGATCCCGTCAGCGCGTACTTGGGCGTGTCCCAGTCGGGCTCGCCCACGTAGATGTGTTCGGTGATCATGCCGACGTCGAACGTGGCCCCGGGCCGCACCGCGTCGCGCTGCTCCTCGAGGTACGCGATGGAGTCCGGCATCAACTTGCGTGGCGTGCCTTGTGGGATCCAACCGTCGCCGCGTGCTGCGACGCGCCGGAGCGCGGGCTTGGACGATCCACCGACCCAGATCGGCGGCCGGGGTTGCTGTACCGGGCGGGGCGACAACCCGACGTCACCCACGTATTCGTCGAGCCACGACTCCAGGATGCCGTCGATCGCGGCGTCGGTGATCCGACCGCGCTCGGCGAACGGGATCCCGAGGGCCGCGAACTCGCCCTCGACGTGACCGGCCCCGACGCCGAGGATGACCCGGCCGTTCGACAGGTGGTCGAGGGTGGCGAACGCCTTGGCGGTTTCGAGGGGGTGCCGGTACGCCGGCACGTACACGTTGGTCATGAGGCGAACGTGTTCGGTCTGGCCCGCCAGCCAGGCGAGCGTCGCGACCGGGTGGAACCACGTGGTCGACATGGTCTCGGCCTTCTCGCGCGGGATCGCGACGTGATCGCACACCGCCACGTAGAAGAAGCCGGCCGCGTCCGCCGCTTGCGCGGCGCGCAGCAGCTCCGCGGGACCTGCGCCCTCGCGTTCCCACGGCATCGAGGTCATGACCGAGAGCGCCTGCACCGGCAACTGGGTGCCGTAGACGAGCGCGCCATCGGGAACGACCGACACGGTTGCTTCGCTCATCGCTTGTCCTCCTGGCCCTGCGGGCCGGGCCGGACGGGCCCCGCTTCGCTGGACAAGCGGCAGCAGTCGCGTGCACCTTCCGCTTCGCTCATGAACACTGCGCCTCTCGTTGCCGGGTGGTCGAATGCACCGGATCGTGGTCGAACGCGGGGATCACGTCGCGTCCGAAGATCTCGAGTGACTCCTCGGCGATCTCGACCGGCAGCGTGTTGTCGAGCATGCCGAACACCACCTGGTCGGCCCCGGCCTGCTGCCAACGCTCGACCGATTTCGCGACGTCCTCCGGTGCCCCCAGACTGCGCCGACCCGCGGCGACCGACGCCGAGAGTTCGTCGTAGGTCGGCTCCGGCACGGTGAACGTGTTGCGGTCGATCTCCACCGGGAGTGGGATCGAGTCGAGCCAGCGCACGACCAACGACTGGTAGTGCGATGCGTTGCTCGCCTGGAACAACTTGATCGCGCGCTCGCGATCGTCGAGGCAGAGCAACATGCTCACGCACGCGACGTTCTCGTTCTTGTACTCACCGAGTGGTTCGTCGCAGTTCGCCATCGCCTCGCGGTAGGTGTCGATGAGGGGCTCGAGGTCCTCGGGCTCGCCCATCGTGAAGCACAGCGCGCCCATGCCGAGACGGCCGGCCTTCTCGAACGTCGAGGGGCTCCCGCAGGCGAGCCACAACGGCGGGTGCGGCACCGTGTACGGACGGGGCAACACGCTGCGTTCCGGGACCGAGAACGAGTCGCCCTCGTAGGAATACGGGTCGGCGGTGAGCATGCGGACGACCTCGGGCAACGCCTCGTCGAACAGGTCGCGGGTGCCGTCGGGGTCCGGGATGCCGAACCCCTGGAACTCGGTGCTCGACGATCCGCGCCCGACGCCGAACTCGAACCGGCCGTTCGACAGGTGATCGAGCATGGCGACCCGCTCGGCCACCCGAACCGGATGATTGACCGGAGCGGTGATGTTGAAGATGCCCGATCCGATGTGCATCCGCTCGGTGCGCGCCGCGACGTAGCCCATGAACACCTCGTTCGCCGAGATGTGGCTGTACTCGCGCAGGAAGTGGTGCTCGGTGAACCAGCCGTACTTGAACCCGGCCCGGTCCGCGGCGACCGCGACGGTGACCTCGTCGAGGAGTCGCTCGTGTTCGTTCGTACCGACCGGGACGTGACCCGAATGGAAGATCCCGAACTCCATCAGCCCGCCCAGACCACGGACTGGAGTTCGCTGTACGCGTGGAGCCCGAAGGACCCGCCGTCGCGCCCGACGCCCGATTGCTTGGTCCCGCCGAAGGGTGTCTCCTGGTTGCGCTGCACGGTGTTGATCCCGATGTTTCCGGCCCGCATGCGGCGGCTCACGGCCATCGCTCTCGCGGCGTCGCCGCTGAAGACGTAGTCGTAGAGACCGAACTCGGTGCCGTTGGCGAGCGCGATCCCCTCGTCGTCGTCCTCGAACGGGATCGCGACGATGACCGGCCCGAAGATCTCCTCCTGCACCACCCGCATGTCGTTGCGGCACCCGGCGATCAGCGTCGGCTCCACGTACCAGCCCTGCTCCATGTGCGACGGGCGGCCACCCCCGGCGACGATCTCACCGCCCTCGTCCCGGCCCGACGCGATGTAGCCCTCGATCCGGTCGCGGTGGGATGCCGTGATCACCGGCCCGACCACCGTGTCCCGCTCCAGTGGGTCGCCGACCTTGAGCACGGAGGCCATCTTCCCGAGTCCGGCCACCACCTGCTCGTAGATCGACGAGTGCACGATCGCCCGGGTGGGCGCAGTGCAGATCTGACCGGAGTGGAACGTCCACACCGAGCCGATCATCCCGACTGCGGTCTTCACATCGGCATCGTCGAGGACGAGCGCTGCACCCTTGCCACCGAGTTCGAGGAGCTGACGCTTCATCCCCGCGCCGGCAACCTCGCCGATCCGGGCGCCGACACCACTCGATCCGGTGAAACTCACCATGTCGACGTGCTTCGACGCGACCAGCGCTTCCCCGCTCTCGGGCGTCGATCCGACGACCACGTTGACCACGCCGGGCGGGAACCCGACGTCCTCCAACAACTTCACCAGCTTGATGATCGCGAGCGGGTCCTGACCGGCCGGACGCACCACGACCGTGTTGCCCATCGCGAGCGCCGGCGCGATCTTGCCGACCATGTTGACGATCGGGAAGTTGTACGACGTGATGCACGCCACCACGCCGACCGGCTGACGCCGCGCCATCGCACTGATCAGACCTCCGGGCGCGAGCGGCGTCCCCGCCATCTCCTGTGGCGCAAGCGGCAGCACGGTGGGCTCGAACGCCCCGCGTGCGTACCGCTGGAAGCGGATCGCGGCTTGCGGCACCTGCATCGACTTGCCGACCGTGGCGGTGCATCCGGTCTCGGCGATCACCAGCGGGATGAACTCGTCGCGCCGCGCGAGCAGCGCTTTGCCCGCCGCGTCGAGCAGGTTGGCCCGCTCCTCCGGTGTGGTCCGCGACCACGATGAGAACGCTTCCGCCGCGGCGCCGGCCGCGGCTTCGGCCTGTTCGGCCGACGCCTCGGGGGCCAGACCCACCACGCCTTCCGTGGCCGGATTCACGATCTCGTACGTGCCGTGGGCGCCGTCCACCCACGACCCACCGATCAGAACCTTGAAATCCTCGTTGAACTGCGAAGTCGTCATCGGGGCCAAGACTAGAACCTGTTCCTGTTTGTCGGCCGCTTCGCTCGGCCTCCTGATGGTCCCGCCTGACGCGAGGCTCGCTTCGCGGCCGCTCGCCTCTGCTCGTTCCTCGCTCCGGCTCGGGTGCGAGGCAGCGAGCCCTCTGGGCGCGTACCTCCAGGAGCGCGAGCGAACGAGCAATAGTGATGTCA
>JBBQXR010000187.1:0-6842 GCA_038209455.1 Acidimicrobiia bacterium | reverse complement strand
CTTCAGTCGGAGTTATAGGCTCACATGATGGCTGTCGAAGTTCGTCTCCCCACCTTGCTGCGCGTCCACGCGGACGGCGCCGCTTCCGTGCACGCCGACGGCGCCACCGTGGGCGAGGTGTTCCAGGCGCTCACCGCGGAGCACCCGGGGTTGGCCGACCAGTTGGTCGACGGTGAAGGCGCGCTGCACAAGTTCGTCAACGTCTACGTCAACGACGACGACATCCGATACCTCGACAAGCTGGCGACCCCGGTCACCGACCGCGACGTCGTGTCGATCCTGCCTGCCGTCGCCGGCGGGTAGAGGTCCACCTGCCACCGTGCGCCACGAGAGCATTCTCGATCTGATCGGCAACACCCCGCTCGTCGGCATCCACGCGCTCAGCCCGAATCCCGACGTCAAGATCTACGCCAAGCTCGAGGGCCAGAACCCGGGTGGGAGCGCGAAGGATCGCATCGCCCGCAAGATGGTGGAGATGGGCGAACGCGACGGCGTGCTGCAGCCCGGTGCGACCATCCTCGAACCGTCTTCGGGCAACACCGGTATCGGTCTCGCGCTCGTCGCCAAACTGCGCGGCTACCAGCTGCGGATCGTGATGCCCGACAACGTGAGCATCGAGCGCCGGCAGTTGCTGGAGATCTTCGGCGCCGAAGTGACGTTGAGTCCGGGTGCGGAAGGCAGCAACGGCGCCATCCGGCGCGCGCAGGAGATCGCCGCCGCGGACCCCGAGTACGCGTTCCTGTATCAGTACGGCAATCCGGCGAATCCCCTCGCGCACTACGAGGGGACCGGGCCCGAGATCTGGGCCGACTGTCCCGAGGTCGACGCGTTCGTCGCGGGCCTGGGGACGAGCGGCACGCTCATGGGGGTCGGGCGTTACCTCCGGGAGCAGAAGCCGGACGTGCAGATCGTCGCAGTCGAACCGCCGGCGGGTGAGTTGGTCCAGGGCCTCCGGAGCCTCGACGACGGGTTCGTACCACCGATTTTCGACGCCGAGATCCTCGACCGGAAGACGATCGTGCGCAACCGCGAGTCGATCGAGTGGACCCGTCGGTTACTCGACGAGTGCGGGGTGTTCGCGGGTATCTCGTCGGGCGCGGCCGTCGCCGGCGCGGCGAAGGTCGCGGCCCGTATGGAGTCGGGGACCATCGTGACGCTCCTGCCCGACGGCGGATGGAAGTACCTCTCGTCGGGGGCCTGGACCGACGATCTCGACGTCGTCGAGGAACGCGCCAGCCGTATCAACTACTGGTGACACCGCTCCTCGATGTCGCAAGGGCGGTCCGCAGCCTCGCGGCCGGCGAGCTAGTCGGATTCCCGACCGAGACGGTCTACGGGTTGGGCGCCGACGCGTCGAACCCCGACGCGGTCCGGGACCTCTACCTTGCGAAGGGGCGACCGTCGGGTCATCCGGTGATCGTGCATCTCGGGCGTGACGCCGTCCTCGACGAGTGGGCGGTCGACGCCTCCGAAGCCGCGCGTCGCTTGGTGGCGCGGTGGTGGCCCGGACCGTTGACCGTCGTCGTCGCGGCATCCCCGCGGGTGTCGCGGATCGCGACGGGCGGCCTCGAGACCGTCGGTCTGCGGGTGCCCGATCATCCGGTCGCGCTCGAAATCATCGAGGGGTTCGGTGGGGGAGTGGCAGCGCCCTCCGCGAATCGGTTCGGCCACGTGAGCCCGACGACCGCGGCGGCCGTGCGAGCCGAGTTCGATGCCGAGATCGCCGGTGTCGTCGACGGTGGTGCCTGCGGGGTCGGCGTGGAGTCGACCATCGTCGACTGCACCGAGGAGTCGGTTCGCGTGTTGCGACCCGGCGCGATCACGGTGGAGATGATCGGCGCGCTCCTCGGGTCAGAGGTCCTCGTCGGGGGCACGACCCGTGCGCCCGGCACCCTCGCGTCGCACTACGCACCGGCGGCCCGCGTCGAGGTGGTCGCCGCGTCCGAGATCGGCGCCCGCGCGGCTGAGCTGGCCGCGGCCGGAACGAGGGTCGGCGTCATCACTGAGCACGGTCAGGTTTCCGAAAGTGGCAGTGCTGCGGTTGTGACGTTGGCCACGGTGGAGTCTCCCGAGCACTACGCAAGGATTCTCTATTCCGCCTTGCGGAGCGCCGATGATCTGGGGGTGGACGTGGTGGTGGCAGTACGCCCGGAACGCACTGGTATCGGTGTCGCGGTCGCCGATCGGCTCGGGCGCGCGGCAAGTGGCCGGTAGCGTGCGGATGATGACGTCCACACCCGTTGGCCCGGCGGGGCCGATCGGGGTCTTCGATTCCGGGTTGGGTGGCCTCACGGTGCTGCGTGCGCTCATCGACCTGTTGCCGGCCACGCCCACGATCTACTTCGGCGACACCGGTCGGTTTCCGTACGGGCCCAAGCCCTCGGACGAAGTCCTCAAGTACTCCCTCGAAATCGCGGACCTTCTCGTCGACGAGGGAGTCGCTCTGATCGTCGTGGCGTGCAACAGCGCTACCTCGGTGGCACTCGAGGCGTTGAGCGCGCGATACGAGATCCCGGTCATCGGTGTCGTGGAACCGGGAGTCCGGGCCGCCGCCGCGGTGACCGCTACCGGCCGGGTCGGTGTGATCGGCACCGTCGGAACCATCGCGAGCGGCGCGTACCAACGCGCGGCCGTCGGCGTCGGCGTGGAGCTCACGTGCGCCGCGTGCCCCGGTTTCGTGGAGTTTGTCGAGTCCGGTGACGTCGATTCGGATCAAGTGCACGTCCTTGCCGAACGGCTCCTGGAACCCGTCCGGCGCGCCGGGGTCGACACCCTGATCCTCGGGTGCACCCATTACCCGCTGCTCGCGCGCACGATCGCCGACGTGATGGGTCCGGACGTCGTCCTGGTGTCGAGCGCGGACGAGACGGCATTCGCGGCTCGGACCATGCTCCGCGCGGGCGAGGCCGACGGCGGTCCGGGCCGCGCCGCGCACCGGTTCATCACCTCTGGCGATCCCGACCGCTTCCAGACGCTGGGGAGTCGATTCCTCGGCCCCGAGGTCGTGACGGCGGAGGCCTGGCAATGGAGCTGACCGTGCTCGGCTGTTCCGGTTCCTTCGGTGCACCGGCTGCCGGCGCGTGCTCGGGATATCTCGTGCGCGACGGCGACACCACGATCTGGATGGACTGCGGCAACGGCAGCTTCGTGAACCTGCAGCGCCACGTCGATCCCGCGGATCTCACCGCAGTGGTCATCACCCACGAGCATCCCGACCACTGCGTCGACATCTACGGACTGCACGTGCTGCTGCGGTACGGACTGGAACGCACCGGGGTCCCGCTCTACGCGCCGGCCGGCGCCGAAGAGCGCCTCGGCACCTTGGTGCAATGGGGCGACACGTTCGACTGGCACTCGATCCACGATGGTGGGACGGCCTCGATCGAAGGCGTCGAACTCGCGTTCTCGCGCACCGACCACCCACCGCCCACCTACGCCGTCGAACTCACCGATGCCGCGTCCCGCCGGCTCGTCTACACGGCCGACACCGGGCCCGAATGGTCGGTCGACGCCTTCGCGCCGGGGGCGAACCTCGTCCTGTCGGAGGCGTCGTATGTGCACTCCGACCGGCGATCGCCGATTCACCTTTCCGGTCGCCAGGCCGGGACCGCAGCGCGTGATGCGCAGGCCGAGCGGCTCCTCCTGACCCATCTCTGGCCCCAGGTCGACCCGGCGATGGTGATTGAGGAAGGATCCGACGCGTTCGGCGCGCCGGTCGCGCTGGCTGCGGTCGATTTCACCGTCACGATCTGAGCGCCTCCCGCGCACCGAAAGGCACCGATGGGTATTCGTCACGACGGGCGCGAGCCCGATGAGCTCCGCCCCCTCACGTTCACGCGTGACTTCACCGAACTGGCCATGGGGTCGGTTCTGGTCGAGTTCGGGCGTACCCGGGTGCTGTGCACCGCGTCGGTGGAAGAGCGGGTGCCGCCGTGGCTCCGGGGCACGGGCAAGGGCTGGGTGACGGCGGAGTACTCGATGCTCCCCGGCTCGACGCCCGAGCGGGTGAACCGTGAGGCCGCGAAGGGCAAGCAGAGCGGGCGCACGCAGGAGATCCAGCGCCTGATCGGTCGCTCGCTCCGGGCCGTCACCGACCTCTCGATGCTGCCCGACGTGCAGATCACCGTCGACTGCGACGCGCTCCAGGCCGACGGCGGTACGCGCACCGCGTCGATCTGTGGCGGGTTCATCGCGCTGCACGACGCGTTTTCGCGGATGGTGGCGGCGCGCAAACTCCCCGCCCACCCGATGCAGGACTACTGCGCGGCGATCTCGGTGGGTGTCGTCCGCGCACTGCCGAGTCTCGACCTCGATTACATCGAGGACTCGACGGCGGACGTCGACATGAACGTCGTGATGACCGGATCCGGTGGCTTCATCGAGCTTCAGGGGACGGCCGAGGGCGCGGTGTTCAGCCGGGACGAACTCGACGCGCTCCTCGGGTTGGCGGAATCGGGGATCAGCCAGATCTTCGACCTCCAACGCGAGATGCTGCAGGTCCCTCCCAACCCACGGTGACCGGCAGTCCTGCACCCGCCGAGCGACTGGTCGTCGCGAGCGCCAACCCTGACAAGGCACGCGAGATCAACGATGCGCTCGCCGGCCTGGGATTCGAACTCGTGGCCCGGCCCGAGTCGGTGTCCGACGTCGACGAGACCGGGACGACCCTGGTCGCGAACGCGCGGCTGAAGGCGACGGCGCTGCTCGCGGCCACCGGCCTCGCCTCCGTTGCCGACGACACCGGTCTCGAGGTCGACTCCCTCGGCGGCGCACCCGGGATCTACAGCGCCCGATACGCGGGCCCGGACGTCACCTACGCGGACAACGTCGAGAAACTCATCCGTGAAATGGCCGCGGCGAAACGGAACGCCCGAACCGCGCGCTTCAGGACCGTCGTCGTGCTCGTCCGGCCCGATGGGAGCGAGATCGTGGCCGAAGGCGTGGCCGAGGGCGTGATCGCCGACACCCCGCGCGGCGACGGTGGGTTCGGGTACGACTCGGTCTTCGTGCCCGCCGGCGGCCGCGGCCGGACCTTCGCCGAGATGTCCCTCGCGGAGAAGCAGCAGATCTCGCACCGTGGTCGGGCCCTGCGCGCGCTCGCACAGCGGGTGCGCGAGGCTTCCCCCACCCATCCTCAGGAGTAGCCGGTGCCCCTCGATCCACAAGCGAAAGCGATCATCGACCTCGTCGTTGCGTCCGGCTTCGGCGATCTCGGCCCCGGGACGGATCCGGTGGCCATGCGCGCGCTGATGGACCAGGCCGCGATGCCGTCGGCGATCGAGATCGCCGAGGTCGTCGATCGGACGGTTCCCGGTCCGGCGGGGGACATCCCCGTACGGATCTACCGGCCGGAGAGCACCTCGCCGCTTCCCATCGTCGTCTATTTCCACGGTGGCGGTTGGGTGCTGGGATCGCTGACCACCCACGACGGCATCTGTCGCGGGCTCGCCGACGGTGTGGATGCCGTGGTCGTCTCGGTCGACTACCGCCTCGCTCCCGAGTACCGGTATCCCGCGGCGGTCGAGGACTCGCTCGCCGCGTTGCGCTGGGTTGCCGAGCACGCAGGGTCGATCGGCGGGGACCCGAATCGGCTGGTCGTTGCGGGTGACAGCGCCGGCGGGAACCTCGCGGCGATCGTCGCACAGGAGGCGCGTGTGTCGGGCCCGGCGATCGCGTTCCAGTTGCTGGTGTACCCGGTGACCGACCACGAGTTCACTTCGGTGTCGATGGAAGACAACGCGGTGGGGTATTACCTCACCCGTGCATCCATGCATTGGTTCTACGACCTCTACCTCACCGACGCCGCCGAGGGCGCGGACCCGGCGGTGTCACCGATCCGCAACCCGGTCCTGGCCGGCCTGCCGCCCGCGTTCGTGGTCACCGCCGAGTACGACCCATTGCGCGATCAGGGTCTCGCGTACGTGGCCGCCATGCGTGCGGCCGGCAACGTCGTCGCCGATCGCACGTACGCCGGGTTGTTCCACGGATTCTTCTCGATGGGCAGCGTGATCGACGCCGCGCAGGTCGCGTTCGGCGAAGCCGTCGCGGCCGTGCGATCGGCGGTGGCGTAGCCGTGGCGGTCATCGACCTCGCGGGATTCGTCGCCGACCTGAAGGACCACGCGGTCGAGCACGGCTTCCATGTCCATGACGAACGCCATTTCGTGGAGAGCTACTCGTTGCGCCAGAACTGGGAAGTCGACCTGCATCCGGAGGAGGGTTGCGACGGTCCGGTCGATCTGTACCTCTCGCTCGAGATCGATCCGCGCGTGCTGCTCGGGTTCGAGGATGCTGTCATCGAGGGCGACGGCATCACCGATCCACCCGACGAGTTCCACCTCCCGTTGTCGTTCACGTGGGCACTTCCACCGCTCCCACACGCCCCCGATCTGCTCGTGCTGGCGACGGACCTCGCCGCAGTCGGGGGGCGCGATCTGCCCCTCGAGGTCTCCGCGATCGACTCCTACCCGTCGGTGACGGATGCGCCCGAGACGAGTTTGCGGGTGGTGGGTCACCAGCGGGTGTCGCTGCTGCGGATCCGTGACGGCGAAGAGGTGCCGTGCGAAACGCTCGATCGATGCCTGGTGGTGAGCCGTTACCTGTTGGAGCGGGCACCCGAATGGTTGGGGTGAGCGCACCCGCCCGAGGTCGATCTGCCAGGATGTCGCGGTGCCGATGCGTACCGACTGCCGCCATTACGAATCCCGGACGTACCCAACAGGGGAGACGGTCCGGAAGTGCCAACTCGACCTCGCGCCTGAGGCACCGTGGAAGTGTCCCGACGACTGTCCGAGTTACAACCGCCGGATGATCGACGTCGGCTGGCAGTACGGGAGTCTCGGC
>JBBQXR010000186.1:0-6905 GCA_038209455.1 Acidimicrobiia bacterium | reverse complement strand
GACCGGGTTCGACCGAGGCGGCCTCCACGATCCCGTACACCAGGCCGAGTCGATCGTCAGCAGCCAGGCTCGGGACACCCACCATCCGGATCGCGAACTCGTGCAGTGCCGCCAGCGTGGCGGCGTCGACGAACCGGCCGTCGGCGTCGATCTTGGTGCGGGCAGCGTCGATGCCGAGGCTCGCGACCACGTGCGCACCCTGCCAGGTGAGGGTCTGCACCAACGCGGCGCGGGCATGGTATCCACCGGACGTCCCGGCGCTCACCAGTCCGACCGGTTTCGTGTACAGCTCGCCCGAACCGACGATCCAGTCGAGCGCGTTCTTCACCACGCCGGCGAGCGAACCGGCGTATTCGGGAGATGCAATGACGACGGCATCGGCGCGCGCGATCCGGCGCCGCCAGTCTTCGACGACCGCGCCGGGCGCGTCACCAGCGTCGGAGTTCAGCGGCGGAATGGCATCCAGCGCGTCGAACTCGTCGATCGCAGCTCCGGCCGCGAGCGCCTCGCCGTGGACCACGTCGAGCGCGGCACGATTCGCCGAGCGGGCCTGCAGGCTGCCGCACACCGTGAGGAGCTGCACGGCCGATGCCGTCAGTGGTTCGTGTAATCGATGGGCGGCGCGTCCTTGACCCCGACCGCGAAGCAGAAGCAGTGGACCGGTTGATCACCCGTCGTCCGCAGACTGTGCACGGTGTCGGGCGGGATATAGACGAGGTCACCGACGGTGACGTCGCGCGACTCGTCGCCGACGATCATCACACCACCACCGCTCATCACGAAATAGAACTCGTGCGTGGGGTGGGTGTGCGGGAACACCTCGCCCCCGACCGCGACCTCGAACTCGTTCGCCAGTTCGAGGTAACCACCGTCGGTGATGTCCTTCAGCTCCCGCGGATGGATGAGCCACCACACCGGCACCGTGCCGTTGTGCTCGACCTCGGGTTCGACGGTCGCGACATTGCGGACGTCCATGACACTCCTTCGGATGGGACCGTGGCGGACCGGGACAGCGTGACGCGGTCCGCGGCCGCACACAAGGCCGGACCGACCACGACTCCGATGCTCTCGGGGGATCAGGCCGCGAGACCCCGCTCGATCCACTCGCCGCGGTTCGTCTCGTCGATCACACCGAGCGTCGTCAGGAAATCGGTGAGCTTGGCGAGGTCACCGATGATGCGCTCGCGGTGCACCGGGTTGGCCCGAGCCGCGTCACCGCCGCCGGCGATGCCGAGCGCTTCGTACAGGTCGTCGTTCACCATCAGTGCAGCGACGTAGTCGACCGCGAACGGGGCGACCGCGGCCGCCTCAGCCCGTTCGGATTCGAGGAGGGTCGGCCACACCTCGGTGAGGTAGGTCTTGGCGAAGCTGACATGGCGCGCTTCCTCCATCACGTGCAGCTTCGCGATCTGGCGCGACACCGGGTGGATCGTGTCGTCGCGCATCGTGGCGCGGTTGGTGGTGTCGAGGAGTTCCTCGACCGCGAGGATAAGGAGGTACCCCATCGCCCGCCCGCCCGGGAGTTCGTCGACCGCATCCAGTCCGCTGCCACCGGTCTCCGGCGCGTATGCGGGCGTCCCGGCCCGGCGGATGTACTCCCCGAACATCGTGGAGTGCCGACATTCGTCCGCCACCTCGATGAGCAGGTACCGGTGCGCGGGGTCGGTCACCGGCAGGGTGGCCAGGTGCCGGAGCACGATCTGCATCAACTTGTTCTCGAACCAGATGCCCGCAGCACACACGGCCGCGCACTCGTGCCGGCTGTACGTCCGGCGTTCGGATTCGGTCATGGCGTCCCAGATCGGGGTCCCGAAGAGCGGCAGCTTCTCGGGCGGGAGGTGGTACTGACGGTCGTCGTCGACTGCGAGCGACCAGTCGACGTCACGGAACGGATCGAGAGTCATGCGTTCGGAGGCGGCGACGAGCTGGGCGGCCTTCGCGGCGATCGCGCCCGGGGCGGTGGGTGGGGTTGCGGTGGAGTTCTGCATGACTCCACCTTGACCCTGCCAGTGTTCACTGTCAAGGTTTATTGACAGTGAACACTGTCACAGTGTGTAAGGTGGACGAGATGGGAACCCGCCGCACCAGCCGCGCGCCTTCGGCCGACGCCGCACCCGCGGCGACCGAGATCGGACTCGAACGGCTCGCGGAACAGTCCGGGGTGAGCGCACGGACGATCCGCTTCTACCAGTCGGAAGGTGTACTGCCCCGCCCGCGTAAGGACGGTCGCGACGCGCGCTACAGCGCCGCGCACGTCGAACGCCTCGAACTGATCTCCGAGTTGCAGTCACGCGGGCTCAAGCTCGAGGCGATCAAGGAACTGGTCGGACGGGACCGCCAGCATCGCTCGGTCTCCGACTGGCTCGGCGTGGACGAAGTCCTCCGGGCGAGCTGGGCCGACGACGAGACCGCGACCATGAACCTGGCGGAGATCCACGCGCTACTCGGCAAGCATCCTCGCCGCCTGGTGGGCGAGATGGTCGATGCCGGGCTCCTCACCCAACACGACGACGGCACGTTCCTCGTCCCGAGTCGCGCACTGCTCGACCTCACGCTGCGCATGCTCGATGCCGGAGTGAGCATCGACATCGGCGCCGAGGCGGCCACCCTCCTGCGCCGCCGGTTGAGCAAGGCGGCCGACGACCTGGTGCGCCTGTTCGAAGCCGAGACGGGGAAATCGTTCGCGGGCGAGGGCCGCCCGGAGGAGATCGCAGCTGCGCTCGATGCGCTGCGACCCATCGCGCAGGACGCGGCCCAACTGATCCTCTCCCAGGAGTTGGAGCGGGCGTTGCGATCCCTCGCCACGAAGGGCCGCCCGGCGAAGCGGGGTTGACCGGACGGTCGGAATACCTGCACCGTTCGTCCCCTTCGTGGGTACCTGCTCCCCCCGTCAGCAACCGATCAGCACCGAACCCGCTCAACTTCGCCGGGCGATCGGGCGAGAACCCCAGGGTGAGTTCGGAACCGGACGGCCGACAGTTCTCGGGAACCCCCACGCGCATGCTCGTGGAGTACCTCCGCGACCGTGCCCCTGAAGGCGTGCTCGACCGGGTCCTGGTCGAAGCCGAAGAACACCGTCCGATGTCCGAGTTGCTCGACGACGGGGCCTGGAGCAGCTACGCCGTGTTCCGTCGGCTGCTCGAGGTCGCGGGGCGCGTGCTCGGCGGTCCGCAGTCGTTGGTGGAGATCGGGCGCCACGCACCGCTGATCCCGCCGACGAGCGCACAGCGCACCGAGATGCTCCAAGCCCTCGGATCTCCCGCCGCCCTCCTCCGGTCGGTCGAGGCGAGCGGGAAGGGCCTGACCGCGATCGTCGACGCGTGGCCCGAGGAGATCGACGACACCTGTTGGATCGTGCACCAGCGCTTCCATCCCGGCTTCGAGGCGTTTCCCGAGTACTGCGCGTTCGTCAGCGGGCTCATTTCGATGACACCCATGCTCTTCGGGTTTCCCGCCGGTGAGGTCGTGGAGACCGAATGTGAGTGCCACGGCGCGCCGCAGTGCTCACTCCGCGTTCGATGGGAACCGGTGGCCGACGAGACGCGCCGAGCCGAATACTTCGAGAAGAGGACGGAGCTTCTCGGGGCACGGCTCGAGGCGTTGCACGGGACCGTGAACGACCTGGTGTCGGCCGACTCGGTCGAGGCGGTCCTCCACCGCATCGTCACCGAGGTCGCTCGCGCGGTCCCGGCGCCGGGCCATGTCCTCGCGCTCACGGGGTCGTGGTCCACCCAGCTCGAGTGCTACGCCGCGGGTCTGCCGGATCACACGGCGCGCCTGATCGCGACGGAGTTGGTGCGGAGCGACCCGGCGGGGGCCGTGGATACCGCCGCGGGACGGCTCGTCGTGCCCGTCAGCTCGACCCGCGCGCACTACGGGTTCCTGAGCGCGATCGATCCCCGCCCCAACCGGTTCTTCGCGCAGGAGATCGAGACCCTCGACGCGTACGCCAGCATGGCGGCCGCCGCGCTCGATTCCGCCAGTGCACTCGCAGAGGCTCGGCGCGATGCCACGGCGACCCGAGTGATGCTCGAGTTGTCGACCGCCATGGCCGAGGTCACGGGGGTCGAGGAGATGGCCGACCGGCTCGCCCCCACCGTCCCCGATGTCGTCGACTGCGACCGCGTGCTGATCGCGCTGGCCGATCCGGCCACGGGACAGACCCGCGTCGTCGCATCCTTCGGATATCCCGACGGGGTGCGTGAGGAGATCCGCGAGGTCTCGTTCCCGACCCCGACCAGCGGTGTGCTCACCGATTCGTTCCTCGTCGCCGATGTGGAGACCGCACCCGGCTCGGCCCGACTCATGATGCAGCGCACCGGTACGGTCGCAATGGCCACCGCGCCGATCACCGTCGACACCGAGTTCGTCGGCTGCGTGATCGTGGGAGTCACCGACGGCACGCATCGACTCCGGAACGACTCGACGCTGCCCGAGCGTCTCCGCGGCCTCGCCGCGCAGGCGGCCAGCGCGGTGCGCAACGCCCGGCTGCTCGACCAGATCCGACACCAGGCACTGCACGACACGCTCACCGGATTGCCGAACCGTGCGTTGGTGCTCGACCGGGTCGACAACATGCTTGCCCGCGCCCGGCGTCGCAACGAGCCGGCGGCCTTGCTGTTCATCGACCTCGACGGGTTCAAGGGCATCAACGACTCGCTCGGTCACGAAGCCGGCGACGGACTGCTCCAGGCGGTTGCCGCGCGGCTGATGCTGGCGGTGCGCGACGGCGACACCGTTGGGCGCCTCGGCGGCGACGAGTTCGTGGTGCTGATCGAGGCCGCCACCGACGGCGACGATGCGGAGACGGTCGCGTCACGCATCCTGGCCGACATGCGCGAGCCGTTCGAACTCACCGACTCCCACCATCCTCTCGTCGTGACGACCAGCATCGGCATCGCCTGCGGTGACCGACTCACGGCGAGCGAACTGCTCCGCGACGCCGACGTCGCCCTCTACCGGGCGAAGGAGGCCGGGAAGGACCAGGCGGTGAGCTTCGCCCCGGAGATGCACACCGCGATCCGCGATCAGGCCCGACTCCACGCCGACCTCCGCCGCGCCCTCGAACGCGACGAGTTCTTCCTCGTCTACCAGCCGATCTTCGATCTGCGGAGTCGTTCGGTCACCGGCGCCGAGGCACTCCTGCGCTGGCGTCATCCGGAACGCGGCATCGTGCAGCCGGCCGAGTTCATCCCGACCCTCGAGGACACCGGGCTCATCGTCGACGTCGGGCGTTGGGTCATCTTCGAGGCCTGCCGCCAGGCCGCCGCGCTCCGGAGTCACGGACACGACTTGGTGATCTCGATCAACGTGTCGGCCCGACAGTTGGAGTCCGACCGGGTCGTCAGTGACCTGCTGACGGCGTTGACGCTGCACGACATCGACCCGCACCGCCTGGTCATCGAGATCACCGAAACCACGCTGATGCGCGACCCGGATGCGACCGCACGCCGCCTCGCCGCGATCCGCGACCTCGGTACCCGCGTCGCGATCGACGATTTCGGCACCGGCTACTCCTCGCTCGCGTACATCCGCCAGTTCCCGCTCGACGTCCTCAAGATCGACCGGTCGTTCGTCAGCGCGATGGCGGGTTCGGATCAGGCCGATGCCCTCGTGCACGCGCTCGTGCAGCTGGGCAAGAGCCTCGGGCTCGAAACCCTGGCCGAAGGCATCGAAGAAGCCGACCAGTTCGACGCGCTGCAACGCCAGGAGTGCGACAGCGGCCAGGGCTTCCTGCTCGCCCGACCCCTCGACCCGGCGGCGCTCGAATCGTTCCTCCTGGCGAACGTCACTGCGCCGGTGGGGTGACCCCCGGAGCCGCGACGTTCGTCGAACCGGCATCGGCAGGGGGCGCAACGGACCCGTCGCGATCCTGACGGACGATCGCCAGCGCGACGACTGGGAACACGAGTGCCGAGAGCAGGCCGGCCGCGATGAACGCCGCCGCGGTCGCCGCCGTCACCGCGCCGATGACGACCCCGATCTGGGTCGCCGCGACGATGAACGGCAACGACGTCGCCTGGAGTAGTCCGGCCGCGGCCGCGCCCCGATTCCCCACCGTCGACCGGTACACCCAGGCCGGCGCGGCACGGACCAGGAGCATCGCAGCGAGGAACAGCGGGACCTTGAGCAACGTCGACGGCTGGTCGAGCAGCGCGTCGAGATCGAACCGCAGACCACTGGTGACGAAGAAGATCGGCACGAGGAATCCGTATCCGATCGCGTCGAGCTTCACGTGGAACAGGGGGTGTGTGCGGTCGCCGTCGCGATCGAGGAAGCCGACGAGCACCCCGGCCACGAAGGCACCGAGGATCGTCTCGAGCCCGAAGCGCTCGGCGATCACCACCAGGATGACGAGCAGCAGCATGGCGCCGCGGACGCGGATCTGCGCCGTCGTGTCCTGGAGTCGCAGGAGGACACCGCCGAGCCGCATCCCGCGCGAGCGGCGGGTGAGCACGATCGCGAGGAGTCCGACCGCGATCGCGAAGCCCACGAGGAGGACGACCCGGGTACCGGTGTCGGAGGAGTCCTTCGAAAAGAGCAGGGAGAGCAGGATCACCGCGGCGAAGTCGCCGATCGATGATCCGACGATGACCAGCTGCCCGAGGGTCGACTCCGAGACCGCTCCCTCACGGAGGACCGGGATCACGAGGCCGAGTGACGTCGCCAGGAGCACGACGGCGGCGAAGAGGGGGTCGTGCACGATGCCGAAGACATCGAGCAGCGCGCCGACTCCCAGCGCGAGCACGACGGACAGGCCGAAGCCGATGCCGGCGATACGCAGCAGCCGCCCGCGCAGCCGGGACGTGTCGATTTCCAGGCCGGCGAGGAACAGCAGGAAGGCGAGTCCGACGAGCGCAAGGATCTGAACCGGTTCGTCGGCCTTCGCCCACCCGAGCACCTGC
>JBBQXR010000185.1:0-6910 GCA_038209455.1 Acidimicrobiia bacterium | reverse complement strand
CGACACCGACCGGTACGTGATCGACAACAAGTTGCGGCAGGTGCTGATCGCCGCGCGTGAACTCAACTCCGCCGACCTGCCGTCGCAGAGTTGGGTCAACCGCCACGTCGTCTATACCCACGGCTACGGCGCGGTCGTGTCGCCGGCGAACACCGCCGAGGCCTCGGGGCAGCCCGACTACCTCCTCCAGGACATCCCCGACCGCGGTGTGATCAAGCTCGACCGGCCGCAGGTCTACTTCGGCGAAGGCCTGAGCGACTACACACTCGTCGACGCGAAGCAGGCGGAGTTCGACTACCCGCGCCAGGGGAAGGACGCGACCACTCGATACAGCGGGGGCGCGGGAGTCGCGATGTCGTCATTGCTGCGCAAGGCGGCGTTCGCGTTGCGCTTCGGAGATCAGAACCTGCTGATCTCGAGCCAGATCCAGGACCAGACCCGTATCGTCTTCCGGCGCGACATCACCGAACGGGTGAGGACGGCTGCGCCGTTCCTCACCTACGACGCCGACCCCTACCCGGTGATCTCGGGTGGCCACCTGGTATGGGTCCTCGACGGGTTCACCACGAGTGACCACTACCCGTACTCGCAGAGCACGTCGCCGAGCGACGGTGGCGCGGCCGGCAAGAGCTTCAACTACATCCGCAACTCGGTGAAGGTCACCGTCGACGCCTACACGGGCAAGATCACCTACTACGTGGTGGACAAGACCGACCCGATCATCAAGGCGTACCGGAGCGCGTTCCCGGATCTCTTCACCGACCTCGTGAAGATGCCCATCGACGTGCGCAAACACCTGCGGTACCCGCAGGACATGTTCCGCTACCAGACCGACGTCTACCGCAAGTACCACGTGCAGAGCCCGACCGCCTTCTTCTCCGGCGCCGGCTTCTGGGAGGTCTCGGCCGACCCGGCCACCGTCGCCGCGGGAACCGATGCCGGCTCGACGATCACCCGGGTGCCCCAGAACGCGACGTCGTCGGGGAAACGGGTCGACCCGTTGTACGTCTTGAGCAAACTCCCCGGCCAGAAAGAGGAGGAGTTCCTTCTCTTGCGGCCGTTCGTGCCGGTCTCGAACGGCAACAGTCAGAACCGGCTCGCGTCCTTCATGGTGGCGCGCGCCGATCCGGAGGCATCGCCGCGGATCGAGAGCCTCGAGATGCCCGACGGTCTCAACGTGGCGGGACCGGTCCAGGTCAACCAGACGATCAACACCACCGATGCGATCAGTCGCGAGTTCTCGCTCCTCAACCAGCACGGATCGCAGGTGGTCCAGGGCGCGATCCAGATCATCCCCGTGAACGACTCGTTGCTCTACATCCAGCCCTGGTACGTGGTCTCGGAGAACGGTCGGCAGCCCGCGCTCCGGCACGCGATCGTCTACTACGGGGGTGAGGCGCATTTCGGCGACAACGTCGAGGATGCGCTGGCCCAGTTCCCGCAGTTCCAGGGGCTCACGCCTCCGCCCCCGAGCGGCCCCGGCACCACCACGCCCACGACACCGCAGAACTCGACCGTCACCCAGTTGTTGAAGGACGCGAATGACGCATTCGCCGCCGCGCAGAAGGCGCTGCAGAGCCAGGACCTCGGCGAGTACCAGAAGCAGAACGCGCGGCTGGGCCAGATCCTGAGCCAGCTCGCGACCGCGTATTCGGCCGAGACCGGCAAGGCGCCGACATCGGTGACCACCACCACGACGACCACTCGGCCGGCGGCGAAATCGGGGACCCAGGCCATCGGTCGCTGAGTCCGGGGCCTCGGCCCGTATTCCCGTACCGCCGGTCGTCACAACCGGTGCCACCGCATCGACGGCACCCCGTTTGGATTGTTACTATCTCCGTAGTGGAAATCCCCGGCCCTCCCCCGGCCGAAGTCCCCGACGACGGAGCGCCCCATGGCGGTCAAAGGCATTGATCTCGGCAAGTACCAGCTCGGCTGGCACGATTCGACGGACGATTACGTCTACACGCCCCACAAAGGCCTGAACGAGAAGACGGTCCAGGAGATCTCGGATCGCAAGTCCGAGCCCGATTGGATGACCAAGTTCCGGCTCAACGCGCTGAAGCGGTTCGAGCGCAAGCCGATGCTCGACTGGTTCGCCAAGAACATGCCGGACATCGACTTCGACGACATCTACTACTACCTGAAGCCCACCGAGGGGGGCCAGGTCAACGACTGGGACATGCTCCCCGAGAGCATGAAGAACACCTACGAGAAGCTGGGGATCCCCGAGGCCGAGCGCAAGTTCCTCGCCGGGGTGACGGCGCAGTTCGAGAGCGAAGTCGTGTACCACAAGAACCGGGAGGACCTCGAGGAACTGGGCGTGCTGTTCACCAGCATGGACCAGGCTCTGGTCGACTATCCCGAGATCGTCCAGAAGTACTTCGGCACCGTGATCCCTCCGGGAGACAACAAGTTCGCCGCGCTGAACTCCGCGGTGTGGAGCGGTGGCTCGTTCATCTACGTGCCGCCGGGCGTCCACGTCGACATGCCGCTCCAGGCGTACTTCCGGATCAACGCGGAGAACGCCGGGCAGTTCGAGCGCACGTTGATCATCGCCGACGAAGGCTCGTCGGTGCACTACGTCGAGGGTTGCTCAGCACCCGTGTACTCCACCGACTCGTTGCACTCGGCCGTGGTCGAGCTGATCGCCAAGCCGGGTGCGCGTATCCGGTACACCACGATCCAGAACTGGTCGCCCAACGTGTACAACCTCGTCACGAAGCGGGCGATCGCCGAGGCCGAAGCCACCGTCGAGTGGATCGACGGCAACCTCGGCTCGAAGCTGACCATGAAGTACCCGGCCGTGGTGATGACCGGTCCGAAGGCGCACGGCGAGGTGCTCTCGGTCGCGTACGCCGGTGCCGGTCAGCACCAGGACGCAGGCGCCAAGATGACCCACGCCGCGCCGGAGACCACCTCGATCATCGACAGCAAGTCGATCTCGAAGGACGGCGGCCGCACCACCTACCGCGGTCTCGTGAAGGTCGAGGAGGGAGCCCATCACGTGAAGAGTCACGTGCGTTGCGACGCGTTGATCCTCGACGACGACTCCCGTTCGGACACGTATCCGTACATGGAGATCGATGCCCAGGACGCGCGCATCGGCCATGAGGCGACGGTCTCGAAGGTCGGCGACGACCAGCTCTTCTACCTGATGAGCCGAGGCCTCACCGAGCAGCAGGCGACCGCGATGATCGTGAACGGCTTCATCGAGCCGATCGTCAAGACGCTGCCGATGGAATACGCCGTCGAACTCTCCCGCCTCATCGAACTCAACATGGAGGGGGCGGTCGGCTGACCGCGACACCATTCTGATGAATCACGGATTCACTCCTGCTGCCGCGGGCGCACTCGGCGGTCCCGACTGGCTCGTCGCCCGGCGCCGGCGCGCGGCGGAGCAACTGGAATCGCTCGCCTGGCCCACCGACGCCGAAGAGGTGTGGCGTTACTCGCGCATCAACCAGCTCGATCTCTCCCAGTTCCGCCCGCTCACTGCGACCGAACTCGGGGAAGCAGGGAAGGAGGACGCGCCGGGTGGCGGCCCGCTGGCAGCCGAGATCGGCGAGCGGGCCGCGTTGATCGTGGTCCGGGACGGGCGCGTGGTGCACCACGAGGTCGATCACGCGCTCGAGGCCCAGGGGGTCGTCGTCTGCGGTATCGCCACGTGCGATCCGGCCGTCGTCGAACCGTGGCTCGGTCAGGTGTCCGACGCGTCGCCCGACGCGTTCACGGTCCTGCACGATGCGTTTCTCGCGGGTGGCGCCTTCGTGAAGGTTCCGGCCGGCGTGGTGGTCGAGCTGCCGATCGTGGTGCTGCACTGGTCCGACGGTGAAGGTCAAGCGTCGTTCCCGCACACGCTCGTCGTGGCGGAATCGGGCAGCGAGGTCACCGTGCTCGAACGGCACGCGTCGCCACCGCATTGCCTGCATTTCGTCGACAGTGTGGTGGAACTCGCGATCGGCGATGGCGCGCATGTCCGTCACATCGGTGTGCAGGAGTACGGCGACAAGACCTGGTCGATCGAGCTGCAACGCGCGCACCTCGGCCGGGATGCCCGGCTCTCGTCCTACGCGGTGGCCCTCGGCGGCGACTACGCCCGGGTTCGCACCGAAGCCCGCCTCGACGGTCAGGGCGCCGAGAGCGAGGCCCTCGCGGTGTACTTCGGCGATGGCAATCAGATGCACGACTTCCGCACCTTCCAGGACCACGTGGCACCCCGCACGCGGAGCGACCTGCTGTTCAAGGGTGCGGTCGAAGACACGTCGCGTTCGGTGTATTCAGGGCTGATCCGGATCCGCAAGGACGCGCAGAAGGTCGAAGCCACCCAGTCGAACCGGAACCTGGTCCTCACCGAGGGCGCGGGCGCGGAATCGATCCCGAACCTCGAGATCGAGGCGGACGACGTCCGGTGCTCGCACGCCTCCACGGTAGGACCGATCGACGACGACCAGCGCTACTACCTCGAGTCCCGTGGGGTCCGACCCGAGGACGCCGAGCGTCTCATCGTCATCGGCTTCTTCGAGGACGTCCTGGCCCGGCTGCCCGTCCCGGCACTGGCGACTCCGCTGCGTCGCGCCGTCCACGAGAAGGTCGGGCACCTCCACGGAGCGCGCGCGTGAGCAGGGCCCGAGCGGCCCGCCCGCAGGGCGAAGCGCGGGTATGGCGTGAGCGGTGAGGGCGTGACGGCAGTGCGCGTCTGCTCGATCAGTGATCTGGCCGAGGGCACGGCCCGGCGGTTCGATGTCGACGGTGCCCGCATCTGCGTGGTGCGCCTGCCCGACGCCGGCGACGGTCACCACGGTTGGTACGCGATCGGTGACGAGTGTTCGCACGCAGACTTCTCCCTCGCCGAGGGCGACGTGTGGCCCGACGAGTGCGAGATCGAATGTCCGAAACACGGCTCGACCTTCTCGGTGACCACGGGTGAGCCCCAGACCCTGCCCGCGACCCAACCGGTCCCGGTCTACAACGTGAACATCGAGGGTGACGACGTGATGGTGAGCGCATGAGCACGCTGAAGATCCAAGACCTGCATGCAGCGGTGGCCGGGGTGGAGATCCTGCGCGGCGTCGACCTCGAGGTCGGCTCCGGCGAGGTCCACGCACTCATGGGCCCGAACGGTTCGGGCAAGAGCACGCTGTCCCACGTCCTCATGGGCCGCAGCGACTACACGGTCACGAGCGGTTCGGTGACCATCGACGGTGAGGAACTCCTCGGACTGCCGACGTGGGAGCGGGCGCGCCGCGGTCTCTTCCTCACCCACCAATACCCGGTCGAAGTGGCGGGCGTGCGGGTCGTCGACCTGGTCGCTGCAGCGACCGACGCGAGCGGCGTGACCGACGACCTCAACCGTCGGATCGCGACCGAAGCCGAACGACTCTCGGTGCGGGACGAGTTCCTGACCCGAGGCGTCAACGTCGAGTTCTCGGGCGGCGAGCAGAAGCGGGCCGAGACCCTCCAACTCGCGGTGCTCGAACCGCGGTTCGCCGTGCTCGACGAGATCGACTCCGGTCTCGACGTCGACGCGCTCCGTGACGTGTCGCGCCGGATCGAGGCCATGACCGAGGAAACGGGCCTCGGCGTTCTGGCGATCACGCACTACGCCCGGCTGCTCACCGAACTTCGCCCCGACCGTGTGCACGTCTTCATGGGCGGGCGGGTCGTGACTTCGGGCGGACCCGAACTGGCCGACGAACTCGAAGCGACCGGCTACGACGGCCTGGCCGCACGGCTCGGTATCGAAGTGCCGGGCGCCGTCACCGTGCCCGCGGCCGACGAACTCGATCCGTTCGCCGATCCCGGGTTCTGACTCAGGCCGCCGGTGCGACCGGAGGCTGGGTCGGCGCCGGCGGCGCCGGCGCGGTGGTGGGGGTTGTGGGCGGTGGGCTGATCGCCACGCTCGAGAGGATCTGTGCCGGCGTACCACCGAACACGTAGACCGGATCACCGACTTTCACGAGGGTGTGAAAGTACTCGGCGATGTGCATCGGGATCCGCGCACAACCGTGGGAGGCCGGGTCGGTCGGCACGCTGGTGTACCCGTGCACCGCAATACCGCCGTTGAAGTAGTACGGCTGGTACAGCTGACCGAGCGGCGACTTGTCCCAGCCGGAGACGAACCGGGTGTAGGTGAATCGCCCGGACGGCGTGGTGGCGACCTCGCAGATGTGCCGGGTCGGATTCACCCGGGGGGAGTCGTAGCAGTAGTGCTGGCCCGACCCGGTCGACGTCGTCGTGATCAGGCGCACCTGGTAGTTCTCGTACAGGGTGATGACCTGCTTGCTCACGTCGATCTCGGTACGGTTCGCCTCACCCGTCGGCTGGAGCGGTGTCGGGTACTGGAAGACGGCGAGGCTCAACGCTTCGCCGGGGCCGATCCGGCCGGTGCGCGGAAAGTTCTCGAGTTTCTGTAGCGCCTGGACGGCGTAACTCATGGCGCCGCCGAAGTTGCCGTCGACCGGGCCCGGATCGAAGTGCAGATCGAGCAGCCGCTGCTGGTAGGCGCGCACGACATCGCCGCTGGAACCCTGACCGAGCGACCCGGTGACCGGAGGCAGCACGGCAGCCGGCGGTTGGGTCACCGTGGGCAGGGTGGTCGTGGTGGTGGTCGGGGCCGTCGACGTGGTGGATGACGAACTGGTGGTCGTGGAGCGCCGGGTCGGAGCCGCGCTGGCGCCGGAGTCGGAGGAATCGTTGAGCGCGATGCCGATGCCGGCCACGGTGGCGAGGCCGAAGGTCACTGCGAGCGCCGTGGTCGCGACCTTGCGGCGCGATCTGCGGTGCAGGCCGCGCCGCTCCTTGCGGGACGGTTCGGCCTCGGCCTCGGAACTTGTGCTCTCAGGCAAAACAGTGCCCATCGATCTCTCTCGGGGAGCGCGACATTACCTGGCGTACCCGTGCGATTGGC
>JBBQXR010000184.1:0-6939 GCA_038209455.1 Acidimicrobiia bacterium | reverse complement strand
CACGGTGCTGCGGACGAATCGGTAGGCGGTGTCGATGCGCTCCAGGGTTTGCTGGAGGTCGACGATGTAGATGCCGTTGCGCTCGCCGAAGATGAAACGACGCATCTTCGGGTTCCAACGGCGCGTCTGGTGACCGAAGTGAACTCCGGCCTCCAGCAGCTGTTTCATGGTGACGACAGCCACGCGAGTTTCCTTTCCTCTGGTTGGACATCCGCCCGGTCAGCGCCGCCGGAGGGATCCGGAGACGACCATTGGAGTGCCGGGCGTGAGAGATCTCGAAGCGTCCGAAGACGTTGCGAGTCGGGCGGGAGTGTAGCCGGAGCGGCCCCGGCGGCTCCCAGCCGCCGGGGGCCCCGACATCCTGGGTGGGCCTATTTCCCGGCCGCCCGTCGGTGCGCCGTGCGCACCACAGGGCGGGCCAGGACCGCCGGGACATACCCCATGACCTGCCCGTGTGCGACCCCGGACTGCGCGTAGACGATGCGGTCCGGGCCAGCACCGACCCCGAGCGGAACGCCGATCGAGTCGCGTGTCGCCACGATGCGGCCGGTGCGCAGCTCCACCGTGTGGACCTGGGCGAAGGTGTCGTGCACCACGACGAGCCCGTGGGCGATCGCCGGCGAGTCGGCGAGCACCGGGCCTGGCAGGTGGGTGGTCCAGCGCACCGCCCCCGAGTCGGCCCGGATCGCCCGCAAAGTCCCGAGCTTGTCGACGATCACCAGTGTCGAACCGTGGACCGCGGACCCGGTCGTGGCTTCGAAGCCCTCTTCACCTGCGACCCGCCACCGCTCGGACCCGTCGGCCACGGCCAGTCCCAGGATGGCGGCGTTGGACTCGTCACGCGCGGTGCCCACCACGAGCAGATCGCCGACGACGGTGGGTACGCCGGTATCGCGTTCAAGGGTCCGGGTCCACCGGACGGCACCGGTGCCCGCATCGAACACCCGCAACGCCACGTGGTCGGCATCGTTCGCGAGGGTGACCACCGCGCCCGTCGCGTCATCGACGGCGATCCGACCCCGCGGGGTGCCCTTCACCCCGACCGACCAACGCACCGCGCCCGTGTCCCCGTCGAGACCGATGACGCCGCCGAACTCGGTCGTCGCGACCGCGACCTCCTCGCCGCCCACGTGGACGAGGCCGACGGCCCGGCCGACGTCGGCCGGATCGTCGATACCGACCCGCCAGCGTGACGTCCCGGTCCTGCGGTCGACGGCCTCGAATCCCTCGCCGGCGGCCACGAGCACGGTGGTCGCGTCGGCGGCGATGTACGGCTCGGCGTCCTTCACGTCCGCCCGCCACCGCTGCCGTCCGTCGTCGGTCGCGAGGTCGGTGACCTCGTTCGGGGTCACCACGAAGGTGTCGCTCCCGTCCACGAGCAGTTCGGTGGGGTCGGTCACGAAATCGGCCGACCACGCCGAGAGGAGCTGCGCAGGCCGCCGGATGTCGAACGGGTCCTGCGCCCCGAGCCGGGACCCGGCGGCGGCCCGGTGCGCAGCGGGATCGCTGCCGCCGGCCAGGACGAGCCCCACGGCAAGGGCACCCACCAGCGCCATGGCCACGCCGACGAGCACCAGCCTGCGGCTTCTCGCGATGGGTGGCCACCACGATGGCCAACCGAGCGCGACACCGTGCGCGGCTGGGCGACGGAGCACGCCCGAGGCGATTGGATCGGGATCGATGTCCCAGTTGACGGTCATGACGAGACCTCCATGTCTGTGGTTGGTGGAACGAACGGATGGCGGAGCGCTGGATGCGGCCGCCATCAGGGCCGACCCATCGGCGCAGTTCCGAGGGGATCGACGGCGCGGGCGACGCCGTGCCCGAGCTCGATCTCGACCCGGCGGATGACCACCGGCTCGACCGCGCCGCGAATGCCCTGCAACCAACCCACACAGCCGGGCGAACGCTGCTCGAGCGCCAGCCTGACCTCCCGCATCGCTGCCGGATCCGAGACGATGGCGCCGTGGTCGCCGACACCGGAGGGGTCGGTCATCACGTGGCGGGCGCCCGGTGCCCGGGTGGCGTCGGCCGGGACGACCGCGTCGTCCGGGGCTCCCACCGAGGTGACGTCGAGCATCTCGGGGAGCGGCCGGTCCCACAGGTGGCGCATGAACCGCGAGCCCTCCGCGAGTTGGCGGGTCGAGCGACCCCCCGAGGGCGGCACCGCACCACCGGCGACCGACTCCGCGGTCGCCAGGAGCCGCCGCCCACCCGGCGAGGAACGGATCTCCGCCGCGACACTCGCGATCGGAGCGCCACGGTGCGGCGAGGACAGCGTGACGACCGTCCCCAGTGGAGGCAGGGTGGGGTCGGCCGGATCGAACACGAGTTGCATGAACGCGTCGACCACGACGCCACCCTGCGAGTGGGCCACGAGATCGACCTCGCGACCGGGATGGCGGCGTTCCAACGCGCGGAGCTGATCGCGCAGGGCGTAGGCCTTCACGAGGAGGTCGCCCCACGTGTCCGACGGCCGGTACCGACCGCCGCCCCGTGCGTAGGAGAACCACGCCACCTCGCCGCGGCGGTACCCGAGGGCCGTGGTGTCGAGTCCGAAGGTCTGCCCGGTGTGACGGTCGGTACGACTGTTGATGCCACCGACCGCCATCATCAGGTGCCCGGACCCGCCACCGCCGGCACTGGGGGCCGCGTCCGTCGTGCAGTTGTCACGCGAGCGGAGGTACTCCAGGAAGCGGGAGCCCATCGTCCGCAGATCGGTGACCAGCGGTCCGAGCGGGCCGTGTGCGAGCGCCACGCTCGCGATGGCGGCGAACGGCCGGGCCAGCCCCCTCCCGGTGTCGACCACGTCACCGACGCCATCGACCGCCCGGTCCCACCAGCTCGGAGCCGGAACCGGTTCGAGGCCGGGGATCGAACGCGGGAGACGGAGCGATGCGGCGATCGACCGTGCCTCGATCGCCGGCGTCGACAGACCGACCTGATCGGGTGGGTGGGTCGGCACGAGGCGGATCACTGCAGCCAGGTCGACCGGAGCGAACAGGGTCATCGGGTCGAGATACTCACCGTCGACGCGCAGCCCGAAGTGCAGGACGCCCACTGCGTGTTCCGCACCGGTGCCGCCGGCGACTCCCACGGTCTGGCCCCGCACCACCCGGTCGCCGCGGCGCACACTCACGACGGCGAGGAACGAGTACGAGGTGACGAACCCGGCCCCGTGGTCGATCACCACGTGGAGCGACCCCGCCACCAGCCCGGCGAACGTGACCACTCCCCCGCCGGCGGCAACGACGGCAGTTCCCGGCGCGGCCGCAAGGTCGGCCCCTCGATGTCCGGGGCCGTATTTGGCGCGGGGTGCGACGAACGGCCGGACGACGGCGCCCGGGACGGGTCGAGACCAGTCTGTCGGCGACGGGTTCGCGCGTGCAGCCGCATCCGGCGCGACCACGGCGAGGGCGGCGACGAAGACGAGTACGAACGCGGTCGAGCGCAGAGCTTTGGTACGGAGACCCATCGACGCCTCCCGGGGCGTGACGCGAACACGGGAGGAGGAAGTAACGGGGGAAGAGCCGGCAAGTTAGCCGGTGGTCACCAGTCGATCAATGCGACATCGATATCGCCGCAGAGGCCGACAGTGGCTCAGGGAACGGGGGTCGACGCCGGTTCCACCAGTCGACCGCGGAGCTGCAGGATGGCCTTCGTGTGGATCTGGCAGACCCGACTCTCGGTGACGCCGAGGACCGAACCGATCTCGGCGAGCGTGAGCGCCTCGTAGTAGTAGAGCGTGAGCACGAGACGTTCGCGGTCCGGCATGCGGTTGATGGCGTCCGCAAGGAGATGCTTCATCTCCTCGACTTCGAACGCGGCGACCGGATCGTTGACCTTGTCGGCCACGGTGTCGCCGACCGTTGTCGTGCCGCTGCCCTTCTCCCCCGTGTTCACGACCTCGTCCAGCGCGACGATGCCGACGAAGCTGATCTGGGAGAGCGTCTGGCCGAGTTCGGACTCGGTGACGCCGAGTTCGGCGGCCATCTCCTTGTCGTCGGGCGAGCGTTTCAGCTCGTTCTCCAACTTGGAGTAGGCCCGTTCGATGGTGCGCGCCTTGGACCGGATCGAGCGGGGCACCCAGTCGATCGATCGCAACTCGTCGATGATCGCGCCCTTGATGCGGCTGATCGCATAGGTCTCGAACTTGAAGCCGCGCTCGGGATCGAACTTGTCGATCGCGTCGATGAGTCCGAAGATCCCGTACGAGACGAGGTCGGACTGCTCAATGCTCTGGGGAAGACCCGCGGCGACGCGCCCCGCGACGAACTTGACCAGCGGCGAATAGTGGAGGATGAGGCGTTCGCGCGCGTCGGTCGTCGGATCCGTCTGGTACTGGCCCCACAGCTCGGCGACGATTGCCGCGGCGTCGGCTTTCAAGGTCTCTAGGTCAGGCACGTGGATGCGTCGATTCGTAGACCGCCCGGAGGCGCTCGCGGGTCAGATGGGTATAGATCTGGGTCGTTGCCAAGTCTGCGTGACCGAGGAGCTCTTGCACGGTCCGCAGGTCGGCTCCGCCTTCCAACAGATGGGTAGCGTACGCGTGTCGGAGGGCATGGGGGTGCAAGGTCCGCCCATCGGGCAGCGGATGGCGTTCCACGATGCGGCGGGCGTCCCGTGGACCCATCCGTCGGCCCCGTTGATTCAGGAACACGGCACCCGCCGGGGTGGCGGCGGTTTCGAGCACCAGGCGACCGTGGCGGGTCCAGGCCCGCAATGCGTCGGCCGCCGGATCACCGAGTGGAACGCGCCGAATTTTGGCGCCTTTCCCGAGCACGGTGACCATCCGCCGGTCGAGATCGAGGTCGTGATCGTCGAGTCCACAACACTCCGACACGCGGATCCCGGTGCCGTAGAGCAGCTCGAGCACCGCTAGGTCACGGAGCCCGATCGCGAGGGTCACGGCCTGGCGGGCGTCGTCAGCCGGCGTGCCCGGATTGTCCCGGCGATCCGCGACCAGGGTCGCGGCAGCCGCAGCTTCGAGCATCTCGGCCGCTTCCCGGACCCGCGGGACGCGCGGGAGCCGACTGACGCCCTTCGGTGAGCGCAACGTGCGGCCGGGATCGGTGGCGAGCACACCGTGACGAGTCAGGTACCGGAGGTACGACCGGATCGCCGCCGCCTTGCGGGAGATGGTCGGCCGGGCGAACCCGCGGGTGGTGAGGTAGCCGAGATAGCGCCGCAGCGTGGCGTGATCGAGGGCATCGGGGTCGGGGCATCCGCCGCGTTCGGCCCACTCGACGAACTGACCGACGTCACGCGTATACGCCTCGACGGTGTGGGGACTCGCCGCGGTGAGCGAGCTGACGAAACCGTCGACTTCCCATGCCATCCCCTCCGACGCTAGTGGTGCGAGGCGCGGATGACTGTCACACCTCCGGGATACCGTGCCCCTGCCGTCGAGGTCGCCGCGGCCCACCACAACATCGGCCCTCCTGATGCACCGTCCACGATCAGGAGCGAAACCGATGCTCGCCATCATCCCGAGTGCCACGCTGCTCGGCGTCGACGCGTCCCGAGTGAACGTCGAGGTCCACGTGTCGGGGGGTCTCCCCGGATACACCGTCGTCGGCCTGCCGGACGCCGCGGGGCGTGAATCCCGCGAGCGGGTGCGGGCCGCGCTGCTGTCTTCCGATCTCGCCTGGCCGCAGCGGCGGATGACGGTGAACCTGTCCCCTGCCACCGTCCGCAAGAGCGGGACCGGCCTCGAACTCGCGATTGCACTCGGGATCCTGGTCAGTGAATCGGCCCTCCCGGCCGACTGCGTGGAGGGGGTCGGGGTCCTCGGCGAGTTGGGCCTCGACGGCTCGATCCGGGCGGTGCCCGGCACCCTCGTCCTCGCCGACGCACTGCTCCGGGACGGGATCACCACGGTCGTGGTGCCCCCCGACAACGCTGCCGAAGCGGCACTCGTGCCCGGACTTCACGTCCGCTCGGCCCCCAACCTCGCGATCCTGCGCGCCTGCTTGAAGGGTGAGGAGCCCTGGCCCGACCCCGATCCCCCACCGGAGATCGAGCCCGAGGTCGACCACGATCCGATGGACCTCGCCGAGGTCCGCGGGCTCAGGAGCGCCCGTCTCGCACTCGAGATCGCGGCCGCCGGCCATCACCACCTGCTCCTCACCGGCCCACCCGGCTGTGGCAAGACGATGCTGGCCCGACGCCTCGCGACCATCCTGGCGCCCCTCGACGACGACGAATCGGTCGAGGTCACCCGTATCGCGTCGGTCTGCGAGGGGGAGCCACCGCGCTCGCTCGTCTCCCGGCGGCCGATGCGCGCCCCGCACCACACCGCCACTACCGCCGCCCTCGTGGGGGGCGGATCCGGTCGACCCCGACCCGGCGAGCTCAGCCGCGCGCATCGCGGCGTGCTCTTCCTCGACGAACTCGGCGAGTTCCCACCCATCGCCATCAACGCGTTGCGCCAGCCGCTCGAGGAGGGGGTCGTGCGCATCGCCCGGCAGGGCGGGAGCATCACGTTCCCGGCGTCGGTCCTCCTCGTCGCCTGCACCAACCCGTGCCCGTGTGGCCGTATCGCCATCGAGTGCCGGTGCAGTGACGCGCAGAAGGCGCGCTACGCGCACCGCTTGAGCGCGCCGCTCCTCGACCGCTTCGATCTCCGGCTCCGCATCGCCGGGCCAACCGCGCACGACGCGCCCGGCGAGGACTCGGCGACGGTTGCGGCCCGAGTGGCGGCGGCCGTTGCCCGCCAGCGCGATCGGCTCCGGCACACGCCGTGGCGGTGGAACCGAGAGATCCCCGCCGGTCTTATGGACCACTACGCCGCGATGAGCACCGACGCCGCCGACGCTTGGCGGATGGTGGTCGAGGACGGCCTCCTCACCGGTCGCGGCGCGGGTCGCGTCCGGCGGGTGGCGCGCACGATCGCCGACCTCGCCGATGCCCCACTCGTCGAAGGCGAGCACGTCGTGC
>JBBQXR010000183.1:0-6940 GCA_038209455.1 Acidimicrobiia bacterium | reverse complement strand
GGTGTAGTCGGCCACCTCGGGTGCGCAGTAGACCGAGCGCACCGAGGCAATCGCCGCGACGAGTTCCGCGGGGTCGGTGATGGGTTCGAGCGCGGCCAACGCGGATTCGCCGCCGGTGCCGAGCAGGAGTTCGCGCTCGGTCGCGGCGTCGGGGGGGCCGATCTCGGTGACCACCGTGAACCGGTCGAGCTGTCCCTCGACGAGCGGAAACGTGCCCGCGGTCTCGAACGGGTTCTGCGTGGCCACGAGGAAGAATGGTTGGGGCAGCGCCCGGGTCACACCGTCGACCGTCACCTGCCGTTCCTCCATCGCTTCGAGGAGCGCCGACTGCGTGCGGGGCGTGGCGCGGTTCAACTCGTCGACGAGCACCACGTTGGCGAAGAGCGGGCCCGGACGGAACTCCCACTCGTTGCCCGCGAGATGGAACACCGAGACGCCGGTGAGCTCGGTGGGGAGGAGATCGGGCGTCGACTGCACTCGCCGGAACGAGCCACCGGCGGCGCGCGCCATGGCCTTGGCGAGGAGGGTCTTGCCCACTCCGGGGACGTCGTCAACGAGGAGATGACCGCCCGAAAGCAGGGCAATGACCGCCAGGCGGACCGGTTCGGGCTTGCCGCGCAGGACCGCCCCCAAACCGTCGCGCAGGTCGGCCGCGAGGCGGTGGACGGTGGAGAGGTCGGCCAGAGGCCGCGCGTCGGTACGCATCATGGGCCAGTTTGTCGGCCGATTCGGGGCCATGCTTGACGAATCGCGCCGCGATCGGGCGGAGTTTCCTGATTCGTCATCGGGCCGTAGTGTGCGCCGCCGTGACGACACCTGCTGAGAACAAGGCCCTGATCGAGCGCTTCTGGGGCGACCTGGGCCGCCGCGACTTCGATGCCGTGGGCGCGTACTTCACCCCCGACGGGCACTACACCGACGTCCCCGCCCCCGAGGAAGGCGCCTACGGGCCTGCCGAGGTGGCGGCCCGCCTCCGGCTCGGTATCGCCCCGCTGGCCAAGTACGTGCTCCACGACGGCCCGATCGTGGCCGACGGCGACATGGTGATCACCGAGCACCACGAAGAATGGTTCTGGGAGTCGGGCGAGCACGTGGACCTGCCGTTCGTATCGGTCCACGAGATCCGCGACGGCATGATCGTGCGGTGGCACGACTACCTCGACCTCAACACGCTGCTGTCGGCCGCGCCCGCAGCATGGATCGAACACATCATGGTCGGATACAAGTAAGGCAGTCGCGCAGTGACGGCATACGTTGCGTTGCTCAGGGGCGTGAACGTCGGCGGCAACAACAGGGTCCCGATGGCGGAGCTCCGCACGGTGGCCGCGGCGTGTGGGTTCGGCGATGTCGCTACCTACATCCAGAGCGGCAACATCGTCTTCACGTCGCGCCTCGGAGCGAAGCGGGCGGCGAGAGATCTCCACGAAGCGATCCTCGCTTCGATGGGAGTGGACACCCGCGTGGTGATGCGAACCGCGGACCACATGCAGAGCATGTTGCAACAGAATCCGTTCCTCGCGCGTGGCGTCGATCCGAAACTGCTGCACACGGTGTTCCTCTACGAGGAGAGCACGCCGAAGCTCGAAGCGGTGGAACCCGAGGTCTACGCGCCGGATGAGATCGTCACGGTCGGGAACGAGGCGTACGTGTATGCGCCGGACGGTCTCGGGCGCTCGAAGTTGGCGAACGACACCATGATGCGCAAGCTGGGTGTGCTCGGTACGACGCGGAACTGGCGCACGTGTACGACCCTCGCCGAGATGACCGCCAGTCTCGGTTGAAACCGCGTCAGCCCGCTGCGGACAATGCGGCGAGCACGCTCTGATCGGGGCCGGAGCGCTTCGTCAGCGGGTTCACCGCGCCGAGTAGCCGGAAGTGCTGACCGTGCTCAACGTCGTCGAGGAGGAGGAGCCGGCTGAGGCCCCGATGCTTGACCGCCACGACGGTGGAGGCGCGCGCGAACACGAGGAAACTGCGGGCGGGTGCACCGTCGGCGGCCGGCTCGATCACGTGGATGGACGTCGCGGTGACGGCGACGATGAACGGCTTGGCGAGCGCGTACCGATCCGGATCGTCATCGCCGACTCCGCTGAACGCACCGGCGAGCGCCCCCATCGCACCGAGATTCGGCCCGAACATCGCACCGAGGTGATGCCCGCCGACGGTGCCGTGTTCGATGGTCGCTCGGGTGACGCCATTGGGCCAGAACGCACCAGCCGCCAGGATCGGTTCGGAGCCCACCACGGTGCGGGCCTGTTCGGTGAGGTCGGTCTCGGTAGCGGCGAAGATCTTCTCGGCGGTCTCGGGCATCGGTGACGTCACGCGACTCGCACCTGGTTCTTCCCGGCCCGCTTGGCCGCGTACATCGCCGCGTCGGCGCGCGCGAGGAACGCAGCCGGTTCCTCGTCGGAGTGCATCGCCGTCACGACGCCGACCGACGCGCGCAGGCGCACCGCGCGCCCGCCGAGCAGGATCGGCTCGGCGAAGGCATCGGTGAAGCGCTCGGCGAGTTGCTCGACCGCGTGCCGTCCGGTGGTCTGGAGTCCGAGGACCGCGACAAACTCATCACCGCCGATGCGGGCGAGGACATCGTCCGGGCGGAGTGCGTACTGCATCCGGGACGCGACCTCGCGGAGGACGTGGTCGCCGGTCTCGTGACCGAACTCGTCGTTGATCTCCTTGAAGTCGTCGAGGTCGATGAAGGCCAGGGCGAGGCCGTGGTGTTCGCCGCGCCGCCAACGGGCCAGTTCGCGGTCGATCTCGTCGCGGAATCCGAGCCGGTTGGTGAGGCCGGTGAGCGGGTCGTGCATCGCAAGGTGCGCGAGCCGGCGTTGGGTCTGCTTGAGGTCACTGATGTCGCGCGCGACGAACGCGAAGCTCTCGACCCGACCGTCTGCCGCTTGACGAGGGACACACAGGACCGAGACCGGCACGAGCGCGTGGTCGATCGAGATCGTGAGTTCCCCCCGCCACGACTGGCCCGCGAGGATCTGTTCGAGGGCGGCCGCAAAGTCGGTCTCGTCGTCGGAACGATCGCTGGCGAGGATGTCGGTGAGCTGGGCCAGACCGGCGGACTCCACCTGCGCGAAGTGCTCGTGCGCCGACCCCGTGACGTGGGTCACGGCGAGATCGGGGGTGCAGACGATGACCAGGTCGGACCCGGCCTGCATGGCGTCGACGAGCCGGTCGATGTCGGCCCGGGCCTCGACGACATCGGTGACATCCACCAAGGTGACGATCACGCTGAGCGTCTCACCCTGGCGCTGCTGCGGTACCGCGGCGACCCGGACCCACGCCGCGGTGTCGCCGTGGGTGACGTGCGCGATGTGGTGGCGATCCCCGGCACCCTCGAATGCCGAATCGACGACGGCGCGCACGGCAGCGCCGTCGGTCGTGCCGAACTGGCTCATCCACTCCGCCGTGCCCGAGTCCGGAGTGAGCCCGAGCACGGTGCGTGCGAGTTCGTTGAGGTACACCGCCTGGTGGCGGGCGTCGACGACCACGATGCCGGTGGGCGCGGCTTCGGCGAGCGAATAGAACGGACTGTCGACCAACCCGACCTGGGTATCGATCGCCTCGTTGACGCGCGAGCAGATGACGACGCCGTCGAGCCAAGGGTCGGCGACGCCGCTCACGGTGTCGAGGGACACGTGTTCCCAATGGCCCGCCCGCGCGGGATGCTTCACGCGGGTGGTGTACGACTGACGTGACCCGGGCTCGGTGAGCGCGTGCGCGAAACGTTCGAGGGCATCGGTGAGGTCATCGGGATGAAGTTGTTCGATCACGTGAGTGTCGACGTTCCAACTCGACGGCTTCCGCCGCCGGGGCGTGAGCTTCCACGCGAGTCGGGCCTGGTCATCGAGCACGAAGCAGTCGGCGAACAGGCCCTCGAGGATCGCCCGGGCGTGGAGTTCGTCGGTGACCTCGCTGACGATGACCACCGAGACGCCGCTGGACTCGGTCGCGTCGAGGCGGTACCAGGCGCCGGCGTCACCCGCGAGGCGCGCGTAGCCGTCGTTGGTGGAGGTGAACAGGTCACTCCAGGCCGTGCCCGCGATCGAGTGTGTGCTCAACGCTCGGGCCGGCCGGTTGCATGCCGTCACCCGGCCGAACTCGACCACGAAGGCCGGTGGTGCGATGGCTTCGATCGGTATATCTGGCATGGCTGGTCCTGGCCCCGGTTGGTGAGGGTGTCGTCCGGTTGGCGGGATCCCTTGAGCGGATCCCGGGCCTGGCCTTGACCCCAGTCCGATCGGCCCGGGAAGCTCGGCCCATGCGCGCCACCGCCAGCCGAGGAGCCCCGTCGTGAGCGACGAGATCGTGCCCAGCCCCATCGCCGTGCCCGAGGCGGACCTCGCCGACCTCCGGGACCGGTTGGCTCGGACCCGCTGGCCCGAGGCCGAGACGGTCGACGACTGGTCGCAGGGCATCCCGCTCGCCTATGTCCGCGAGCTGTGTGAGTACTGGGCACACGAGTACGACTGGCGGGCCACCGAGGCGCGGCTCAACGCGTTCGGACCGCAGCGCACCGAACTCGACGGCCTCGGCATCCAGTTCCTCCACGTGCGATCACCCGAGCCCGATGCACTCCCGCTCGTGATGACCCACGGTTGGCCGGGTTCGATCGTGGAGTTCCACAAGGTGATCGGTCCGCTCACCGATCCGGTCGCCCACGGTGGTGATGCGGCCGACGCGTTCCACGTGGTGTGTCCGTCGTTGCCCGGTTACGGCTGGAGTGACCGGCCCGCGCGCGCCGGGTGGAAGGTGCCCCGCATCGCGCGGGCGTGGTCCGAGTTGATGGCGCGCCTCGGATACGACCGGTACGGCGCGCAGGGTGGCGACTGGGGTGCAAGCGTGACGACGAGCATCGCCGAGCAGGACGCCGACCACGTGGTGGGAATCCACCTCAACATGGTGATCGCGTTGCCCGACCCCTCGATGGGCGAGCCCGACGCGCGGGAGCTCGAAGCGATCGCCGCGTTCACGCACTATCAGAAGGAGGAGTCGGGCTACTCCACGCAGCAGTCGACGCGACCGCAGACGCTGGGGTACGGGCTGGTCGACTCACCGGCCGCGCAGGCGGCGTGGATCATCGAGAAGTTCTTCGCGTGGACCGACTGCAACGGTCATCCGGAGAACGTGCTCACGCGGGACGAGTTGCTCGACAACGTGATGCTCTCTTGGCTCCCGGGTACCGGCGCGTCGTCGGCGCGGTTGTACTGGGAGAGCTTCAACGACTTCGGTCCGCAGCTCGCGCCGGTGACGGTGCCGACGGGTGCGTCGATCTTCCCCAAAGAGATCTCCCGCCCGTCGCGGCGCTGGGCCGAGGGACGGTTCCTCGATCTGCGTCATTGGAACGAACTCGACCACGGTGGTCACTTCGCCGCGTTCGAACAGCCCGAGGTGTTCGTGGACGAGGTCCGGACGTTCTTCCGCACCGTGCGCTGACCGATGGGTGCGGGGCCTGCCGGCAGGGAGGCTCTACGATGGAGTCCCCTCGGGGACGTAGCTCAGTTGGCTAGAGCACCTGCTTTGCAAGCAGGAAGTCGTGGGTTCGAGTCCCATCGTCTCCACGGCCGAATGCACCACCCGCGCCCACCGTTTGATCCGTTCGGCTCAGTGCAGTTCGTCCCCTTTGGGCAGTAGCCTTGAGCGCTTCGGAGCGGAGCAACAAGGGAGCACAGTGCGACGGGCACGGCACGTCGTGGGAGTCGTGTTCGCGGTCATGGGCATCGCGGCCGTCGGAGTGGTCACTCCGGCCAATGCATCGGTGCCCGCCGCGGCCGTGGTGACCACGATTCATTCTGGGGGCTACACCCTCGACGGTTTCGGTGGGATCCACCCGTTCGCCGTCGGCACGGGTCCGGCACCCGCGGCGACCTCGGGCGCGGGGTACTGGAACGGTTGGGACATCGCGCGCGGGATCACCCTTCTCGCCAACGGGAGCGGCGGCTACACCCTCGACGGTTTCGGGGGCATCCACCCGTTCGTGGTCGGCGCGGGGGCTACCCCGCCGGCGCTCACCGGTGTCGCGTATTGGAACGGTTGGGACATCGCGCGCGGCGTCGCGCTCCTCCCGAACATGAAGGGTGGCTATGTGGTCGACGGCTACGGCGGCATCCATCCCTTCGCTACCGGCACCAACGCCATCCCGCCCGCCGCTTCGGAGACGCCGTACTGGATCGGCCAGGACATGGCGCGCGGCATCACGATCACAGCCGACGGCAACGGCGGCTACGTCGTCGACCGCACCGGTGCGCTCCACCCGTTCGCGATCGGCGCAAATGGAGTCGCGCCGCCGGCAGCTCGGGGGGTCTTCGTCGCCACACGGGTCCCCGTCCAAGGCGTCGGTCTCGTGGACGATGGCACCGGCGGGTTCACCGTCGACGGGACCGGCCGCCTGCATGCGTTCGGCGTGGGAACGAACGCGCGACCGCCGGCCGCGACTGGTGCCGCGGCGTGGGCAGGTTGGGACATTGCGCGTGACGTCGCGCTCACGGCGAGCCTGCCCGACACGATCACGGCCGGCCTTTCGCTGTCGACGACCGCGGGTGCTGCCCCCCTCACGGTGGTCGCGGATGCGTCGGCCTCCACCGACACCGACTCGAGTCCGATCGCGACCTACACGTTCGACTTCGGTGACGGGACGACGGTCGGCCCCCAGTCGAAGGCGACGGCCTCGCACAAGTACACGGCGGCCGGCAGTTTTACGGTGAGGGTGACCGTGACCGATACGAAGGGAAACACCGCGTCGGCGGCTGCACCGACCCCGGTGGCGGTCGATGGGGCACCGGTTGCCGGCATCCAGGTCGCGCCGGCATGGAACGTCGCGGACCTCGCGGTCGTGGCCGACGCGTCCTCCTCGGCGGACACCGACGCCACTCCGATCGCGAGTTACGAGTTCGACTTCGGTGACGGGACGACGGTCGGCCCGCAGTCC
>JBBQXR010000182.1:0-6942 GCA_038209455.1 Acidimicrobiia bacterium | reverse complement strand
GCTCGCGGTGGCCGGAGTGATCGCGTACCACTACGGCTACCCGTGGGCCCAGGGAGGATTCCTGGGAGTGGATGCCTTCTTCGTCCTCTCCGGCTTCCTCATCACCTCGCTGTTGCTGCGCGAGCACGACGACGTGGGACGCATCTCACTCGGTGGCTTCTGGAAGCGACGGGCCTTCCGACTGCTCCCTGCGCTCTACCTGCTGCTGGTCGTCGTCTTCGTGTATTCGGCCTTCGAGATCCCTCACATCCAGCTCGACGCGCTCAGGGAAGACGGGTTCGCGGCGATCTTCTACGTGTCGAACTGGCATGCGATCGCGATCGACCATTCGTACTTCGATCTGTTCCTGAACCCGCTGCCCTTGAACCACCTCTGGTCGCTGGCGGTCGAGGAGCAGTTCTACCTGGTGTGGCCGCTCGCGGTGCTCGGTCTCCTGCACCTCGCCGGTGGCAAGCTCCGGGGACTCTGGATCGCGACGATCGCCGGCATCGTCGCATCGCAGGTCGCGATGATCCTGCTCTCCACCGACGGCGACCCCTCACGCGCCTATTACGGCACCGATTGCCGGGCCCATTCGATCCTGGTCGGATGTCTGCTCGCTCTCGTCCTGCACGCGGTCCCCGACCTCGCCGAGCGGGCAGGGCGATGGCTGAAGGTGATCGGGCTGATCGCGTTCGGGTTCGTGCTGGCGACCTTCAACCTCTGGCGCGGCGACTCCGCCTACTTCAACGGCGGCAGTCTGCTGTTCGCCGTCGCCGTCGCCGTCGTCATCGCGGCGGCGATCGCGCCGACCGGAACTCTGCGCCGCGGCCTGTCGTGGAAACCGCTCCGTTTCGTCGGTCGGATCTCCTACGGGTTGTACCTGTGGCATTGGCCGGTGGTCGTCTTCATGACCGAGTCGAGCATGGGCTTCGGTTCGAACGGCCTCAACGCGGCACGCCTCGTCGTCACCTTCGCCGTCACCGTGGTCTCGTATCACTTCGTCGAGCAACCGATCCTCCACGGGTGGCGACCGCTCAGGTCGATGCGCGTCCTCCTCCCCGTCGCACTCAGCGTCGTGCTCGCCAGCGTGTTGATCGGCACTTCCGGTGCCACGTCACCGGCGAGCACTATCGGTCGCGTCGGCGTCGGTCTCGGGCGGTGCGGCGCCGCGCCCCCGTTCGAGACCCGGGCCGCAACCCGAGAACTGCGGCGCCTCGGAGGGATACCCCGGGCCGAGCCCGGCGTGACATCGACCACCAACTCGCTCGCCGGGCGGACCCCGGCCGCACCCCGGCGGCTCGCCGTATTCGGAGACTCTCGCGCGTGCTCGATCCTGACCGGGTTGGAGGTCGGCGCATCCGCCGTCGACGCCAAGGTCTCGAACGGCACGGTGCTGGGATGCGGGATCGTTGCGGACGCGGTCAAGCCGAACCCACTCACGCCCCGCGCGTGGGCCCTGGGCTGCCACGGGCTGGTGCGGCATCTCGTCGACACGGTCGTCACCCAGTCACAGCCGCAGCTGATCGTGTGGCTGTCCGGCTGGGAGCTCACGGATCTCGACGCCGGAGACCATGTCGTGGCGTTCGGCACCCCCGAGCACCGCAAGCTGCTCCTCGACCGGATGGAGACGCTCCACCGCCGATCACGGGCACCCGGCCGCAAGTTGATCATCCTCACGCTTCCGGAGGAGGCCACCGGGCTCTACCGCACACCGCTGCGCAACAACGCACACGACACCGCGATCCTGAACGGCATCTACCGCGAGTTCGCGGATCGCCATCCCGGGGACGTCTCGATCCTCGACTTCGCCCGGTACGTCTGCCCGGTTCCTTCGCCGTGCCCGGCAATCCGTCACGGGATTCGACCCCGACCGAACGACGGCATCCATTTCTCCGCCGAGGGTTCGGCCTGGGTCGCACGGTGGCTCTGGCCCCAGCTCATCGCACGCTGGCCGACCATCGGGGCTCATCCGTCCGTGCACCGACCCTGAGCGAGCCGCCGAGCGTCGGTGGCGCGAGCCGTGGACGCCGAATGCCCCCGTCGCGACGGCCGGTGCCCACCAGAGCGACGGATACGATCCCCCGATGGAATCAGCCCAGCAGCTCCCCGACCGCAACCTCGCCATGGACCTGGCTCGCGCCACCGAGGCCGCAGCCCTCGCGGCCGGACGGTGGTTCGGTCGTGGCGACAAGAACGGCGCCGATGGCGCCGCCGTCGACGCGATGCGGCTGGTCCTCAACTCGGTCCCGATGGAGGGTGTCGTCGTCATCGGCGAGGGCGAGAAGGACGAAGCTCCGATGCTCTTCAACGGCGAGGAGATCGGTGCGGGCGGCCCCGCGGTCGATATCGCGGTCGACCCCATCGACGGCACCACCCTCACCTCGCGCGGCCAGAACAACGCCATCTCGGTGATCGCGGTCGCCGAGCGGGGCACGATGTTCGACCCGGGCCCCTGCGTCTACATGGACAAGATCGCGGTGGGCGCCGAAGCGGCTGATTACGTCGATCTCGACGCCCCCATCAAGGCAAACCTCGAAGCGGTCGCGAAGGCCAAGGGCGAGAAGGTCCGTGACGTCACCGCGGTCATCCTCGACCGCCCGCGGCACGAGCAGATCATCCAGGAGTGTCGTGAGGCCGGTGCCCGGATCCGCCTGATCACCGACGGCGACATCGCGGGTGCGATCTCGGTGTCGACCCCCGGCTCGGGTTCGGACATCCTCTTCGGCGTCGGCGGAACTCCGGAAGGGGTCACCGCCGCCTGCGCGCTGCTCTGCACCGGTGGTTCGATCATCGGTCGGCTCTGGCCCCGCAACGAAGACGAGAAGCGAGCGGCCCTCGACGCCGGCTACGACCTCGACCGCATCCTCACCACCACCGACCTCGTGTCCGGTGAGGAAGTGTTCTTCGCCGCTACCGGAATCTCCGACGGTGATCTCCTGAAGGGCGTGCACTACCGCGGCGACGGCGCCAGCACCGAGAGCCTCGTCATGCGGGCCAAGTCGGGCACCATCCGCACGATCCACTCCGAGCACCGCTGGCAGAAGCTGATGCGCTACTCGGCCGTCAAGTTCGACTGAGGCGTCACCGCACCGTTCTGACGCGTAGAACGCGTGGTTTCGACGCGTTCCCGGTGCCGGAAGCGGGTGGGTCAGGCGGCGGTGGCGACGTCGAGCCGGAGTTCGGCCCGGGCGAGTGCAGCCTGCGCGGCCTCGTCGGCCGGATCGGCGGCCAGCCGTTGCGCCGCGTTCTCCTTCGCCGTCTGGGCCCGCACGACGTCGACCTGCTCGGGCAGCTCCGCGACGTCGGAGAGCACCGTCACGTGATCGCCGCTGACCTCGACGAAGCCGCCGTGGACGGCCACCGCGACCTCACCCTTCTCATGCAGGATGATCCGCACCTTGGCCACCCCGAGCGCGCCGACGAACGGCACGTGACCAGGCAGAAACGCGATCTCACCATCGGTGGTGCGACACACCACCATCTCCGCTTCGCCCTCGTAGAGGACGCGCTCCGGTGAGACCAGCTGGACGGCGAACGGCATGATCAGCTCTCTTCGAGGGTCTTCGCCTTGGCCAGGACGCTCTCGACCCCGCCGACGTTGAAGAACGCCTGCTCCGGGATGTCGTCGAGCTCACCATTGACCAGCGCCTCGAAGCTCTCGACCGTCTCCTCGACCGGCACGAAGATGCCGGGCAGACCGGTGAACACCTCACCGACGAAGAACGGCTGGGACAGGAACCGCTGGATCTTGCGGGCCCGGCTCACCGCGACCTTGTCGTCCTCGGAGAGTTCGTCGAGACCGAGGATGGCGATGATGTCCTGGAGCTCCTTGTACCGCTGGAGCACTTCCTGGACCCGACGGGCACAGTCGTAGTGACGCTGCCCGACCACCTCGGGAGCGAGGATGTTGGAGGTCGATGCCAGCGGGTCCACCGCCGGATAGATCCCGAGCGCCGCGATCTGGCGGGACAGCTCGGTGGTGGCGTCGAGGTGGGTGAAGGTGGTGAACGGCGCCGGGTCGGTGTAGTCGTCCGCAGGGACGTACACGGCCTGGAGCGAGGTGATGGAGTGGCCCTTGGTGGAGGTGATCCGCTCCTGGAGTTCGCCCATCTCGTCGGCGAGGGTCGGCTGGTATCCCACGGCCGAAGGCATGCGGCCGAGGAGGGTCGACACCTCCGAACCCGCCTGCACGAAGCGGAAGATGTTGTCGACGAAGAGCAGCACGTCCTGGTTCTTCACGTCGCGGAAGTACTCGGCGACGGTGAGCGCGGAGAGTGCGACCCGGAGACGCACGCCCGGCGGCTCGTCCATCTGGCCGTAGACCAGGGCGGCCTTCTCGATGACGCCGGACTCCTGCATCTCGATCCAGAGGTCGGTGCCCTCACGGGTCCGCTCCCCCACACCGGCGAACACCGACACACCACCGTGCTGGGTGGCGACCCGGTTGATCATCTCCTGGATGAGCACGGTCTTGCCGACGCCCGCACCTCCGAAGAGGCCGATCTTGCCGCCCTGCACGTACGGCTCGAGCAGGTCGATGACCTTGATGCCGGTCTCGAACATCTGCGCTCGGGCCTCGAGCTGGTCGAAGGTCGGCGGGTCACGGTGGATCTCCCACCGGTCGTCGATCCCGGTCAGCTCTTCCTTGCTGATGTCGAGCGGCTCGCCGAGCACGTTGAACACGTGACCGAGCACACCGTCACCGACGGGCATCGTGATGCCGCGGCCGGTGTTGCGCACGATCGTGCCGCGCTTCAGGCCGTCCGTCGGGCTCATGCAGATGACGCGGCACCGGCCGTCACCGATCTGCTGGGCGACTTCGGCGGTCACCAGGATCGTCTTGCCATCGAGCTCGATGTCGAGTTCGAGTGCAGTGTTGATCTCGGGCAGCGCGTCGGGAGGGAACTCGACGTCGACCACGGGGCCGGCAATCGCAACGACGCGGCCTTCCTTCAGCGTCGCGTCGTCGGCAGTCTGGTTGTCTGCAGTCATCGTCATGAGCAAGTTCCTCGCAGCTCGGAAAACAAACGGATCACTCGGGGTCGCCGAGCGTCACTGGGGTGTCGAAGACGTCACCGTGCACGCTGTCGCCCGATTGCAGGGCTTCGGCGCCGCTGACGATCTCCATGATCTCGGTGGTGATGGCGTCCTGCCGGGCGCGGTTCATGATGCGGGTGAGGCTGATGATCAGTTCTTCGGCGTTGTCGGTCGCGGCCTTCATGGCGCGCTGACGGGACGAATGCTCCGACGCGGCGGCGTTGAGGAGGGCGGCGAAGATCCGGGCCTCCACGTAGCGCGGCAGGAGCGCGTCGAGAATCGCATCGGGGGCCGGCTCGAACTCGTAGCTCGCACCGACACCGTCCCCGGATTCCGGTCGACCGTCGCCACCGGCCACCACGTCGCGCTCGAGCGGGACCAGCGGGCGGCGGACCACTTCCTGGCTGCCGGCACTCACGAAGCGGGTGTAGATGAGTTCGACCATGTCGCACTCACCGGCTAGGAACGCCGCCGTAACCGCTTCGCCGATACGGCGGGCGTCCTCGTAGCTCGGCCGGTCCGAGAATCCGGTGAACACGTGATCGAGACGGAAGTTGCGGTAGCGGAAGTAGCTCTCGGCCTTACGACCGACGACGAAGAGCACGTAGTCGCGACCGAGTCCGGCCTGCTCCTTCATCGACCCTTCCGCGGCACGAATGACCGCCGAGTTGTAGGCGCCACACTGACCGCGGTCGGCCGCGATCACCACGTGCGCGACGCGACGGATCTCCGCCCGCGGCTTCAGCAGTGGGCTGTCGATCCCCCCACCGGTCGCGCCGAGGTCCTTGACCACCTCGGTGATGTGATCGCTGTACGGCACCGCCGCGTGCACGGCCTGCTGCGCCTTGACGATCCGACTCCCGGCGATGAGTTCCATCGCGCGCGTGATCTTCTTCGTCGACTGCACACTGCTGATGCGCCGCTTCAGAATCCGCTCTTGACCACCCGCCACTTAGATCACTCCGTATCGAGCGTCTTGGTGGACTTGGCCTCGCCGAGCGGTTCTGCGTCCGGGTCCAGCCGAGGAAGCTCTGAGCCCGATACTTCGGCCGCAGCCGCGTCGGCGTCCGCAGCCGCCCGCGACGCCACGAACGACGCCTTGAAGTCGTCGACCGCCTGGCGCATCGCGGTCGCGTCCGGCATCGCACCGGTGTCCCGGATGGTGCCCATGAGATCGGCGTGGCGGGTCCGGAACGTGTCGAGCAGATCGGTCTCGAACGCCTTGACCTGATCGACCGGGAGGTCGTCGAGGGTGCCGGTGGTCCCGCAGTAGATCGAGACGACCTGCTCCTCGACCGACATCGGCGAGTTGAGCGGCTGCTTCAGCAGCTCCACGAGCCGGTACCCACGGTCGAGCTGCGCCTTGGACACCGCGTCGAGCTCGGAACCGAACGTGGCGAACGCCTCGAGGTCGCGGAACTGCGCGAGGTCGAGCTTGAGCGTTCCGGCGACCGACTTCATCGCCTTGGTCTGCGCCGCACTCCCGACTCGGGAGACCGAGATACCCACGTCCACCGCCGGGCGGACACCCGACTTGAAGAGGTCGTCCTGGAGGTAGATCTGACCGTCGGTGATCGAGATCACGTTGGTCGGGATATACGCCGAGACGTCACCGGCCTTGGTCTCGATGACCGGAAGGGCCGTCAGCGAACCCGCGCCGAGTTCGTCCGACAGCTTGGCGGCCCGCTCGAGCAGACGGCTGTGGAGGTAGAAGACGTCGCCGGGGTACGCCTCGCGGCCTGGCGGACGGCGGAGCAACAGCGCGATCTGGCGGTAGGCCTCGGCCTGCTTGGAGAGGTCGTCGTAGACGATGAGGGCAGCCTCACCGTTGTCCATCCAATGCTGGCCCATGGCGCAACCGGCGTAGGGCGCCAGGTACTTGAACACCGCTTCGTCACCCGCCGGTGCGTTCACCACGACGGT
>JBBQXR010000181.1:0-6956 GCA_038209455.1 Acidimicrobiia bacterium | reverse complement strand
ATCCGGTCTGGTTATGGTCGGCGCGCTCGGCGGCCGATTGGCAGCGGATCTTGTCCATCCGAGACGGGCGCCCTCGCCTTCGCCCATAACCAGCCCAGGCTTCGAGGCGTGACCAGGTTCTGGGGCGCCCAGGTCCTACAGGTCGGTGTGCATGACGAGGCGGCGGGCTTTGAAGCCGGCGGCCTCGAAGAAGTTCTTGGCCTGACGGTCGCCGGGTAAGGCGGTGGCGTCGATGCCCGTACAGCGTGATTCCCGGCACCAGGTGACCAGGGCGGCCAGGAGCGTTTCGCCGAGGCCGACGGCGCGGGCGGGTTCGGCCACGAAGAGCTCGTCGATGACCCCGACGGTGCCGTGGCCACGGGTGATCGGCTCGAGGTGGGCCAGACCGTAGGCCAGCACGTGCCCGTCGAGGGTGCCGACGATCGTGGCGAGGTTCGGATCGGCCGAGCGGGCGGCGAGTGAGGTGATCGTGAGGGGCGCCAGGGCGTCGTGTGCGGCCCAGAGCGGCCCGCCGCGCTGGGCGGTCATGCCGGTTCGGAGCACGGCGGCCAGAGCGACGACGAGGGAGAGATCCTCGGGAGTCGCCGGTCGAGCGGACTCCTCGGGTGCGGTGGTCACGGCGTCAGCGACTGAGCTGGGTGATTTTGCCGAGGATCGTGGTCCGGGCCCGATGGGCGGCCTCGTAGGCCTGCACCGCCAGGAGATCGGGCCGGGCGAGTCCGGTGAGTCGGTCGATCACCTGCGGAGCCGACAGCAGGTCGTAGTCCGGGATCGCCAGCGCCTCATGCGCGGGCGCGTCGGATGACGGTGCTCCCCCGACCGGGCTCGCAGTCGGTCCGGACGTCGAGGTGGTGCCGGAGACCGGCGCGGTGGCCGTCCGGGATGCTGCCGGGCGGCCGCTCGGTGTCGGACGTGCGGCAGGGGCGGCGGGCGGCGCGGTCGCGGCGGCGATCCCGGCGATCGTCTCCTCGGCCCGCTTGCGAACGGTCCCGGCGGCGGCCTCGGCCTGACGCTTCACCTCCGGTCCCCCGTACTTGACCGCCATCTGGCCGATGGTCTTGTACTGACCGGCCTGGGTCTCGGCAGTCTTGCGCCGCTGGGTGACTTCGGTCTGCCCGCGTGCGACGAACATCTTCATGAATGTCGGGACCGTGTCCTTCGCGAACATCGCGAGGCCGATCGGCGCGTACACGAGGAGCTCGACGCAGCGTTCCAACGGATTCTCGTTCTCGGCCATCAGGTCCTTTCCGACTGCTGGCGGATACTACGGCGGCGCGTCAACGCCAGGCCGAGCGCGGCCACGGTGATGGCGGCGCTCCCCCATTCGACCCAATCACCCCAGCGCACGTACGGGGTGTCGCCCCGCATCGTGGTGATCGATCCGCTGACGATGGTGTTCTTGAACAGTTCCGTGGTGCGGTGGACGACGCCCTCGGCGTCGATGACCGCAGTGATCCCGGATACCGACGCGTGCAGCACGGGGCGGCCGATCGCGGCGGCGCTCATCTGACTCAGGGCCACATGTTGTTCGGCGTTCGCCGATCGCCGGTACGAGCGGTTGTTCGTGGTGACGACGATGGCCTCGGCGCCCGCGGCCGCGTTCTGGCGCATCAGCGGACCGAAGGCGCTCTCGAAGCAGATGACGCTGCCGATGCGATGACCCGCAACGGTCTCGATGCCGAGCTGGTGACCGTGGGTGAAGTCGTGCGGGATCTGTTGTAGCGCGCTGATGAAGCTCAGGGAATCGCGCCACGGAACGAACTCACCGAACGGTACGAGGTGGCGTTTCGCGTACGTGCCGGCCAGCGTTCCGTCCGGGGTGTAGAGGCGGTTCGCGTTGAACGCCTTCCCGGGTTCGGTCTGCTCGTCGATCACGTTGGCCATCACCCAGGTGTGATGGAGCCGCCCGATGCGTTCGATCTGGGCGCGCAGCGCGGGGTCGGCTTCGGGATCGGTGGCGAGGGCGGACTCGGGGAACACCACGATGTCGTAACGGCCGCGCAGCTTGTGCGCGAGCGCGAGGTGCGAACGGGTGAGATAGTCGGACGCCAACTCCGCTTGGGTGAGGTAGCGGTTCTTGTCGTTGCCCTGGAGGAGCGCGAACCGGAGATGACCGGTCGGATGGACGTCGTAGCGGGTGACGGTCGCGGCGACGGCGACGGCGACCACCGCGGCAAGACCGGCGATGGCGCGCACCGTCGCGCGGCGACCGGCGCGCACCGCGATGACGAGGTCGGCCAGGAACGCGTTGACCACGACGACGAAGAACGTGGCGAGTGGCACGCCGCCCCAACTCGCGAGCGTGCGACCGATGTCGTTGCCGTGTTGGGAAACGCCGACCTGGCCCCACGCAAGGCCGCCGAGCGGCCAGCGCGTCCGGACCGCCTCGGCCACGACCCAGAGCGCGGCGAGCAGTATTGGTGACCGGATTCCCCGCCGCGCGAATGCACTGACTGCGGCGCCGACGCCGGCCCAGTACGCGGCCTGCAACGCGACGAGCGGCACGATCGCGACGGCACCGAAGTACCACGTCCACGACAGGTGGATCCCGAAGAAGACGAGTCCGGCCACGAACCCGAGGGCCGCGCCCCGCCGGACGGTGGTGTCCCGCCAGATCCAGAAGAGCGGGACCAGGGCCACGAGGGCCAGCGGTCCGATGTCGGTACCGGGAAATGCCAGGGCGAGCAGCAGGCCGGAGACGGCCGCGACTGCGAGTTGGCCGAGGCGGGAGGCGCCCGATTTCGGCGCCCGATTCATTCGCAGTCTCGGCAGAGGTCCTTCTCGCCCTTGGCCAACTGGCTCAGCGGTTTGACGAGGAAGCAGGAGCGACACAGGAACTCGTCGTCGCGGCGCGGGACGATCTTGCCGGTCCCCTCGGCGGGGTTGTCCGGCTCGTCGTCATCTTCGAGGTCGGCTTCCTCCTCGTCGATGCGTTCGGCTGCGGTGCGCTCGGCCAGCAGCACGTCGAGCGGTTCCTCGACGTCGTCCGGGTGCAGTTCTTCCTCGAGGTCGAGGTTCTCGTCGTCGTCGTCATCGTCGGTGCTCTCACCTTCGGTGACCACGGGCACATCTGCCGTCGCCGCCGGGTCCGCGATGAGCGCGTCGATGTCGACCTCTTCCTCGTCATCGCCCGCGGCCGCGTCGACGTCGTCCAGCACGAGGTCGCTGTCGTCGGCCTCCTCGTCGAGGTCCAACTCTTCTTCTTCGATCTCTTCGTCCGCCATCTACGCTCTCTCGAAAGCCGGGCCGGGGCCCGTGAGGGCGCGCACTATACCGCCGGGTCGCGCGCACGTTCGGGCATTACGTCCGAAAATAAAGAGGCGAAGCCCAGGAGACCGTTGGGGCCACTGTCTCGGCCTCCGGCTCGCGCCGACCACCGATGACAGAGTTCTCTACTAGGACTCCTGGACTCCGCCAACGACCCTCGTCTCCTTCCCACGAATGGGAAGAACCACGACCGACGAGTGCCGTTCGAGGTGGAGTCAGTCAGACCGAGAGGGGTCGTGTCAAGGCGGAGCACGGGACCGGTGGACGCTCTGACCTGCGGTGGCTCGCGTCGATCCTGGTCACGGCGGTGCACATTTTTCTCGCGACCGTTCGCGCTTGCGCGCGCAGCGTCACGAAAGCGTGGCGCGACGGGCGGCCGCAGCACGCTCCGAGGCCAACCGCTCGAGTTCGTAGACCTCGTGGTCGGCGTAGCTCATGGCCGCGGCGATCGCCCGGTGACCGGCCTGCTCCCCGATCAGCCGGTGCATCTCCTGGGCCACGACCCGGTACGAAGGATGCCCCTGCGGTGTGGTGCGGAGTTCGATCAGGTGCATCGCCTCTCGCGCGTTCATCTGCATCACGTAGCGCAGGCGGTACGCGAGCGACACCGCGTACGAGGCCTGCTCCGGGAAGCGGAATGCCATCGCGCCGTACAGGGCGGCCGAGATGTCCATGGCCTTCACGAAGGCGGCGTCTTCACCGGCTTCGCTCACCGGCTCGGGGATCTCGTATCCATGGGCGGGCGAGAGTTGCTGCCACTCGATGGTCAGCATGCGATGGCGCTGAAGGTCGCGGAATGCCCCGTAGTCGGCGAGTACGTCGAACCGATAGTCCGTGCGCTCGAAGGCCCGACCGGGCTTGTGGCGGCGATTGGCCCGCTCCCCCACGTACGCCCGCAGGATCGAGACCCGCTCGTCGGACGACAGGTTTCGTACCTGCGCCAGGATCTGGTCCTCCGGGAGGTTGCTGCGGGAGTAGACGATCGCCGCGAGCACCTTGTCCTCGCCTTCGGGATCGAAGTCGACGAGGGTCACCGCCGCTACCGGTTCGGGTTCGATCCGACCGAAGATCCGGTGCACGACATCGTCGGTGTGGGCGCGGGTGTCGGCCAGGTACTGGCTCCACGCTCCCCCACGTTCGGGTCGGTCGACCCGGGTGAGGAACGACGGCACCACCTTGCGCAACTCGACCAGCATCAGATCTGCGTACCGGCGCGCCTCGGGCAACGGGTGGGCTCGCATACGCAGGAGCAGGGCCTCGTACCCCTGGCCGGTTCCGTAGATGCCGACGTTCGAGAGTGTCGCCGCCGGCAGGATCCCCCGCAGCGCGTCACACGCCTTCGCCTTGATCGTCTGTTTGTAGACGAAGTCGGAGTCACCGGGATCCTTCGGGTACCGATTCCGGGCCCAGTCGAGGAGTTTCGGCAGGAGGCCGGAGTAGATCGCGAAGAGTTGGTCGACCTGCTCGACGTAGCGCGCGCCGAGCTTGGACTCCAATACTTCGGGCGGGCGGTAGTAGCGGTATCGACCGCCGAGGCGGCTGTCGTACTCGATGTAGCGCGTCGACTGTTCCAGGTAGGCCATGAGCCGACCCCATTCCAACACCTTGGTCAGGAGGTTCGACGCCTGTTCACACGCGACGTGCACCCCGCCGAGCTGCGCGACCGAGTCGTCGCCGTATTCGAGGAACACCCGGTCGTAGAGCTGCTCGGCGCGCTTGAGGCCGATGGACGCGTCGACCGTGAGGTCACCGCTGATGTCGAGGTCGCCGACGAACTCGTCGAGGAACAGTCGACGCAGGCTCTTGTCCGAGCGTGAGTACCGGGCGAACAACGCGCCCTTCACCACTTCGGGCAGGTTCACGAGGGCGAAGACGGGTCCGTCCAAGTTGGTGAAGTACGGACGCAGTACGGCCTGTTCTTCGTCGTCGAAGTGCTCCGCCACGTACTGCATCGGATCGGTGAGATTACCGGTGCGGCGCGGCCGGGCCGCGGATGCGCCGGGTCAGATCAGGAGCCGGATCGCGCCCGGCCGCACCTGGGCGTCGAGGCGTTCGGTGGCCGGGACCGGGGCCCCGTCGATGACCAGCGGCCAGGCCCGATCGCCCGTCCTGATCTCGATCCCACGCCCCGAACCCGCGGTGATCCGGGGGTGCGGCAGGTGGGTGCCGCTCGGGAGTCGCCGTCGCATCGCGCCCCGCTCCCCGGCGCGGAGCGAATACACCTGGACCTCGAGGCGCCCGTCGCCGGGGTGCCCGCGCGGGACGAGGTCGCAGCCGTCGAGGTACTGGCCGTTGGCGATTACGACCGTTGTGGCCCGCCCGTCGAAGAGCGTGCGCCCGTCGACGACGACCGTCACCGGTTGCGACCGGTGGTACGGACGCAGTTTCGCGGGCCCGACGCCGAGGATTGCGACGTTGACGCCCGACCGCGGGGAGCCCGGAGCGTGGCCGGACGCGATCGTGAACGTGTCCACCGGGAGTTCGATCCCGCCTGCATCGGGTCGGGTCGCCGAGTGATCCGGATGCACACCGACCGATCGGGCGAACTCGGAATCGACCGGCGTCCAGCGGACGAGCGGAGCCGGACCGTCGTCGTGCCCCAGCACTGCCAACTCGGCATCAGACCCGCGGAGCGTGATGTCCGGGCGGGCATCGGTGGGGGTCCCCCACTCCTCGCCGGGTTTGATCATGCGGGGACGACGCTCGACGCGGCCACCACACCCCGGAAGCACGCATCCGCGGCGGTGTTGGCGGAGGCGCGCGTCTCGGGGGTCGGCGCCGCATCGCCGAGTTGCCGGAGGAGGTCGACTACCTGCTTCACATGACGGACGAAGTCGCCGCCGGTGAGTTCGTCGTCTTCGTCGAGCACGTCGGCGAGCGACTCTCCCGTGGCCCAGGCGTGCATCGCCTCGGTGAGTCCGGGATCGGGACGGCGGGTCTCCGGCAACCCGTTGGCCTGCTCGAGGCCGTGGAGTTCCCGCCAGGCCTGATCGAGGGTCCGCACCCGTTGCGCGACCCGGCTGGTCGGCCAGACGGGCGTCGCGATCGGTTGACCGGAGTCGGGCCCGCGCCTCTCGTACGTGAAGCACGACATCAGCGCGGCGAGTTCGGCCGGGTCGAGGCCGTCGAACGCACCGCGGCGGAGCGCCTCGGCGATGAGGAGGTCCGACTCCGAGTACATGCGGGCGAGCAGGCCGCCTTCGGTCGTGAGGTGCCACCCGTCCACGTAGTGCAGTGCCTCGAGCACCGTGAGAACCTGGTCGAACTGGCGGGTCAGGCTCTCCGATCGACCCCGGGTCCGCCGCCGCAACCGGGCCGTGTCCTTCTCGAGTCGCTCGGCCGCGATCGCTGCCTTGAGGTGCGCGCCGAGTTGTGGGCACCGGCCGACCGGGTGTTCCCCGAGCGCGGTTTCGAGGTCCTCGACGCGCGTGTCGGTCGGTGGCTCGGGATCCCGGAGGCGGGCGTGGACGAGCGCGTCGGCCGCGGCTCGGCGGAACGTGACACTCCGCGGCGCGAACGGCTTTGGCAGATCGATGTGTGCCACGCGCTCCGGGGGCAACCGGAAGTCGCGCGGTCCGAGTCGGAACACCTCGCGGCTGGGGCCGAGCATCATCAGCCGGCCGCCACTTCGACCGCTCTCGTGCTTCAGCACGACGGCGCGTCCGCCTTTCCGGCGCGTGGTGACGACG